>JBBQUE010000176.1:0-6451 GCA_038212805.1 Bryobacterales bacterium
CGCACGGGTCAGAAGGCCGCGATCCAGCAGGCTACTCCAATAGGCCAGCCCGCCCGGATCGGGCACGCGCCCCAGCACGTTGCCGTAACCGACGCGCGTCACGAAGTCCGAATTGCTGAGTGCGCCGTAGGTATTCTGGAATTCCTGCGATCCGATAAAGTCATTAATCAGGCCAGTTTTGGCGCAGTCGGTCGCGTTGGCCGGGGTGACCACCGGGCATACCTGGCTGGCCAGGTAACCAATGCGGTAGAGCGTCATCCAGAACTGAAATCCACTGAAGTCCGGATTCCGGCCAAGCACCGCCAGATAGGCGCCGGCCACATTAAAGCCCAGCGTCTGATAGCCCGCGTCCTGGGTGAACGCGTAAGCAGCCTGGGTTCTGGATTGCGTGCCTTGGTTCAGGGCGGTGGTCCAGCTCGCCAGACTGGTGGGGTCCGGTGCCTTGCCGAAGACGCCGTAGTTCAGCCGGTGAACGTACATGGACGCGTCGCCGGTGGCGATCTTAACCAGTGCAGCTGCCAGGCCGCCGGCGTGGTTGCGCGCCAGTTGGTTCGCAAGCGGAAAATCCACCGACGATGTTTGCGCCGCCACATAGACGTTTCCGTTCATGTCCATGGCCACGGCGTTCGCCGCGTCGATGCCGGACCCGCCCCATACGGATGAGAAGTACAGCCCATTGGCTGTAGGGTTCAGGATGGCGACAAATCCGTCGTACGACCCGGCGTTCGATGCCTGCACTGGCGACTCGGAAGGGAAATCGGTTGAAGAGGTGTGTCCTGAGATGCAGACCGCGCCAAACCGGTCCACGATCAGACCCGTGGCCGAGTCCTGTCCCGATCCTCCCAGATACGTGCTGTACGTCAGCCCCGTGCCGGCGGCGTTGACAGCCGTTACAAAGGAATTGGCGGAGCCCAAAAGCGTCTTCTGCAGCGCGTAACCAGCAATCGGAAAGTCGGCCGAACTGGTCACTCCCGCGACGAAGGCATTGCCATACGGGTCGACCGCGATGGCGTTGCCTTGCTCCGGCGTGATCGCGGTACCGCCGGTTCCGCCCAGGTATGTGCTGTAAATCAGGGACGCCCCGGTTGGGTCCAGCTTTGCGACGAAAGCATCCATCGCACCCTTGATCGCCGCTTGATAAGGGGTCTTGGTGGGGAAATCGCGCGAGGAGGTGCTGCCCGTGACATAGGCGCTGCCGTTGCCGTCCACCGCGATGGCCGCTCCGTGATCGTTGTTCGAACCACCTAGATAGGTGGAGTAGAGCAGCGTTCCGGTTCCGCTCACCTTCGCCACGAAGGCATCCTGGCCGCCCGCCAGCGAGTTCTGTGCGGCTTGCAGCAAAGGGAGATTGGCGGACTGGGTATCGCCGGTGATGTACACGTTGCCCAATGCGTCGGCCGCGATCCCGTTCCCGGAATCCGATCCGCTTCCACCGTAGTAGCTACTGAACTGCAGGGATCCATCGGCGGAGAACCGGGCTATAAAAGCGTTGCGGTACCCCCGTAACGAGGGCTGGAAGGGCTGCACCACCGGCAGATTCGACGACGAGGTTACCCCCGTCATCCATATCTGGTCCAGGCTATCGACCGCTACTCCAAGCGCCCGGTCGTCTCCCGAGCCTCCGAAGTAAGTTGCAAACACGATGGCCCCAGCCGGGCTCAGCTTCATCAGAAACGCGTCCACGCTTCCCGCCGCTGTTCCGGACACACCGAGAGTGCTGCCTTCGATCCAACCCGCAACATAGATATTGCCGTGCGAATCGACTGCCGTGGCGGTAGCGGCCGAAAAGCCAAAGCTGGAGGCGTTGGTGAGATATGTACTGTAAGAGACCGCCGGATCGATGATCAACGGCCGTCTTCGATCGTAATCCGCTAAAACGAAGCCAACGGAACCATCCGCCCGGACCCGCCACTTGGCCGCAACCGGATCTTTTTTAGAACCCCCGGGGTCAGAATCCCCAGGGTTAGACCCCCCGGGTTCAGACCCTCTCGGCTGCCATGCGACCGGGGGACGCTCTTTCCAGATCCCATCCGCGCCCTCAATCAGCAGTTCCCCGGCTTCGATCCGGGGCTTGGCTTGATATCGAAGTCGAATGCGCTGGGGATCAGCGCCCGGCTCCACCTGATATTCCGATTTCAGTGTTTCGCCCGACGCCTGGAACCGGACCGAGATCCCTTGGTAGAGCTCCCGGTAACTGAGGGTTTTCGAAAGCGCCAAGCCTGAGCAGGGCGCTCCGCCGCGCACCAGATTGACGGCGATCGCTTCCGGTTGCTCCGCTTGCCACCCGCCGGATTGCCCGCCTTCATAGGTGAACTGCATCCGTCCATTCGGCGCGCGCAGGTTCACAGTTTTGCCGGAAAACTCCGCCCGCAAACTGTCCGAAACAAAAGTGTATTGACGCCCGGTCTCGCAGGACGGTAAGAAACCGTTCAGCGTAAGAGGATTCGCGACCGTTGTCCTTGGGCCAGCGTTCGCGGCACAACACACAATAACCGCAACCGGCAGGATTCTCGTGATCATCTGACATCCTAGTGGCATAGGTGGCAGCGATCTCTCAAACTGAAAAGCCTTAGGCCATGTTACTAAGGCTATGGTAACCACGCTACTGCACTAAGGCTAAACCGCGCACCCTGCTCGACATTGGAATAGTGCTCACCACGCTGGAAGTAACCGGGTTAATCACCGAAATAGACATCCCCAGAAAGTTCGTCACCAGCATGAATGCGTCGTCGGGCGCCATCAGAACGTCAACCGGCATATTTCCCACCGCAATGGAACGCACGGTCTTATAATTCGCGGTGTCCATCACCTGGACGGTGCCCGGCGAGTTCCCGTTGGTAAAGTAAGCCATCGTGCCCGTGGTGTTAAATGCTATGCCAAACGGCGACTGTACCGAAAGCGTTCGCGACACCGCATTCGTCAGCGTATGGCTGATGAGCGGCTGGCCTTCGGATAAACCCTTATGCTCTCGACTGCGAAAGCTGCCGTGTCGTGTCCACGCCCACCCAGCCTGGGTTGTGGGCGATGTCGTAGATTCCGTAAGGATGCCACCCTGCAACCTGTCTCAAATCCAGCCGCGCGCCAAGTAGTAGGCTGTTTTTTCCGCCTCGCTGCAAAGATCGAGAAAAACGTCCCAGCGATTCTGCCATCGGCCGATCCGCTTGCCCGCGTCCGGGAACGGGCGAGGCTCAACCTGCATCCCTGCTTTGCGAAACGCCCGATAGGCGCGGAACATATGCGTATCGCTGGTCAGCAGCACTTTCCTTCCGCCACCAGCCGCCAGCAAGTCCCGGGTGAAGACGGCGTTCTCATGCGTATCCCGGGACCGGGCCTCCAGCAGAATCGCAGCCGCGGGTACGCCCTGGCAGATCAGAAAATCCCGCATCTGTTCCGCCACCGTTGCGCCCCCGTTCGCGGTACCGCCGCTGAGCACCACCTGCCGGAACCCGCCCTCCTTCCACACGCGGACGGCGTAGACCGCCCGCCAATACGAAGCCGGACCCAGCATGTCATTCAACGATTCAGCGCCCAGAACAATCAGGGTGTCCCCCGAAGGATCGTTCCAAGGCCCCACCGTCTGCCGCAGCCATAGTTGATTCACCGGCAAAACCGTGACCGCCGCAAACAGCAGGCCAAACGCGGCGAAAACATTTCGACACCAACCCGCAAGTCGAGGCACTGCTCACAGTGTATGTTAAGCTAAGGCTCCTTCCAGGTCGAAGAAAACCCCTTTTTCCTATGGCAACCGTTGGACTTCAAGGACGGCAATTCGGCCCTTTCAGGACCTATGATCTATCGGACGCATACGATGAAATGTTCACCGGCACGGGGAGCGTTCGTCCGCACTATCAACTGATCCATGATCTGTTGATGGACCTGCCGGTCGAGGAAATGCGGCGCAAGAAGCAGGCCGCGGACTTATCGTTTCTGCACCAGGGGATCACCTTCACGGTTTATGGCCGCGACGAAGGTACGGAACGAATCTTCCCGCACGATCTGCTGCCCCGCATCATTACCAGCGCTGAATGGGAGACCATTGAGCGCGGCCTCACGCAGCGCATCACCGCGCTGAACCTGTTCCTGAAGGACATCTATCACGAAGGCAAGTGCCTGGCCGACAACATCGTGCCGCGTGAGATGGTCTATACATGCAAACACTTCCGCCGGCAGATGCGCGGCATCGCGGTGCCCAAGGGAATCTATATCGCCGTCACCGGGACTGATCTGATCCGCACGCCCGCGGGCCGGTTTGTTGTTCTGGAAGATAATCTGCGCGTTCCCAGCGGCGTGTCCTATATGCTGACGTCGCGCCAAGTGATGAAGCGGATTTTCCCGGATATGTTCCGTAAGTGCGGCGTGCGGTCTATTGATCACTACGCCCAGGCGCTGCTTTCCACCTTGCGCGCCCTGTCCCCGGACGACCGCCCGGACCCCAACATAGTCCTGCTCACCCCCGGCGTTTACAATTCGGCCTACTTTGAGCACGCCTTCCTGGCCCGGCAAATGGGCATTGAACTGGTGGAAGGCCGCGATCTGGTGGTGCACGACAACCTGGTTTACATGCGGACCACGGGTGGCCTCCGGCGCGTGGACGTGATCTACCGCCGCGTGGACGACGATTTTATCGATCCCATCGCGTTCCGCTCCGACACGATCCTGGGCGTCCCTGGATTGTTCAACGCCTACCGGGCCGGCAACGTCACGCTGGCGAACGCCATCGGCACCGGCGTGGCCGACGACAAAGCTATCTACGCCTACGTCCCCAAGATCATCCGCTACTTCCTGGATGAAGATCCCATTCTGGATAACGTGGAAACGTTCATCATGAATGACGATACGGAGCGCGATCACGTGCTTGGCCAACTCGACAAGATGGTGGTGAAGGCGGTGGGCGAATCTGGCGGCTATGGAATGTTGATCGGCCCGCACAGCACGCTGAAGGAGCGCGATGAGTTCCGCAAGCGCATTCTGGCGGATCCCCGCAACTATATCGCGCAGCCCACCATTTCGCTATCGCGCGCGCCCTGCTTTTTCGATGGCGTGGTGGAGCCTCGCCACATCGATCTGCGGCCCTACATCCTCTATGGGGACAAGGTCACGATTGTCCCCGGCGGTCTCACGCGCGTGGCGCTGCGCAAAGGGTCGCTGGTAGTGAACTCCTCGCAAGGCGGGGGCAGCAAAGATACCTGGGTCTTACACTAATGCTTTCGAGAGTCGCAGACAGTCTGTATTGGATGAGCCGCTACCTGGAACGTGCTGAGCACACCGCGCGCGTGATCGATGTCCACCTGAACCTGATGCTGGATGAAAACCCCAGCGCGACCGACCGGCGTTGGGCGCGCGTGATTTCCACGTTGGGACTGGGGGAGAATCCCGCGGCCCAGGGCGACATGTTCGCCTACGCCCAAGCCCACGGGTTCGATCACATCAGCGCTTGTATCATGCAAGCCCGTGAAAATGCGCGCCAGGTGCGTGAGCAGATCAGCACCGAGATGTGGGAGCAATTGAACCGCGTGTTCCTGGAGGTCCGGCGCATGGCCACTTCCGACGTCTGGGACGCGCAGCCCTTGGATTTCCTGCAGACCATCAAGGACAGTTCGCACTTGTTCCAGGGGATCACCGATTCCACCATGAACCACGGGGAAGGCTGGCAGTTCATCCAGGTAGGCCGCTATCTGGAGCGCGCCAGCGCCACCGCCAAGCTGCTGGACATCCATTTTCATGATTTTCTGGAACTGGAAGATCAGTCCATGAATTCCACGGCGCACATGGAGTGGATTGGCTTGCTGCGCAGCTGTACCGCGTTTGAAGCCTACTGCAAGGTGTATACCGCCGACCTGCGCGCCGACTGGACGGCGGAGTTTCTTTTGCTGAACTCAGAGTTCCCCCATTCCATCCGGTTCGCGGTAGAGCAGTTGGAGCAGTCGCTCGAAGCTATCCATGAAACTACTTCCAGCAAGCGGTCCGGGCGCGTGGCGAAACTGGCCGGGCGGCTGCGGTCGGAACTCAGTTTCACGCCACTCGAGGAAATCATGAGCGGGCTCTCCACGTTCCTGGACGACATCCGCAGCCAGTGTACCCAGATTCATGCCGCGGTGAATCAGGTCTACATTACCTATCCCATTGAGGCCGCGCTCGAAAGCTGATCGGTCATCCCCATGTTTTATTCCATTCGGCACATCACCAAATTCCGCTACAGCGCTCCCGTAAGTGAAAGCATTATGGAAGTGCGCATGCAGCCGCGCACCGAAGGCGCCCAGAGATGCTTGAACTTCCAGTTGACTGTGCTGCCCCGCACGCGGGTCTCGCAGTACCGCGATTATCTTGGGAATACCGTGCATCATTTCAATGTGCCGGGGCAGCATCGCCAATTGCTGATTGTGGCGGAAGCCCTGGTAGACGTGAATCCGCCGCTGGAACTGCCTTCCGCGCTGGGTCCGGATGCCTGGAG
>JBBQUE010000177.1:0-6430 GCA_038212805.1 Bryobacterales bacterium
AAGGCCAGCAGGTTCCGGCCGCGGAACAGGATTTCACCGTCGAGGGTGCCTCCCCGGTATTCCAGCAGCCGGAGAATCGCAAGTGCGACCGTACTCTTGCCGGAACCACTTTCCCCGACCAGTCCCACGATCTGGCCCGGATCGACTTCGATCTCGAAGTTGCGCAGCGCCAGTGGCTTGCCGGGATATCCGGCACTGATCCGGACCTGCAGGAGAGGGTTCAACGCGCAGCCCTGGCCGGCTCAGCCAGCGCCAGCCGGTCGGCGTTCCAGTAGAGTTGCGGATAAAGCGGCGCTGGGCTAAGATTTTTTACCCGCGCCGAGACCGCGGCGAGCGCGTTGGGATACACCAGGAAGAGCACCGGAGCCTGTTCGACGATAATCTCCTGCACGCGATCGAAGTTGGCTTTGCGCTTAGCCGCCTCACCCATTCGATTCTGCGCGTAAAGCAGTTTGTCAATTTCGGCCTCCCACGGAGTCGCAGGGGCTTTTTGGCTCGGATTCCAGGGATGGTTTGCTCCCGAGCTCAGCCAGATGTTCATCACCTCATTGGGGTCCAGGCCGATGTTCGTCATGGCCGCGAGACAAGTCTCATACTGGAAGCTGCGCGTGATTCGTTCCGCCAGCGAGGGGAAGTCCAGCGCGACTACATTCAGGTGCACACCGATCTTCGCCAGGTCTTGCTGAATCATGCTCATCATGCGCTCGTGCAGCTTGTTGCCGGCATTGGTGATCAATGAGAACTCCACCTTATGCCGTGACCGGTCGATCAGGTTTCCCCCGGCCAAGTGGAAACCATCTTGTTCCAGGCGGCGCAGCGCCTTCCGGGTGGAATACTCCGCGGCTCCCAAGGCCTTGTTGGTCCAGAAGTGGTTAGACGGAGAGACCGGCGCTGCCGCGGACCGGGCGTGGCCCCGATAAACAATTCGGCACAAGTCATCCCGGTTGATAGCCTCTGAGATCGCCCGCCGGAAGGCTGCCGATTGAAACCAGGCCTTCTTGTAATCTTCAATGGGCGCGGATGGCACTTGATTGAAAAACAGAATCTCCCAGTCCAGCGACGGACCGGCGTCCAGAGCCGCGGCGGGCATCTGCCCCGCCAATTGGTCGAAGAGTTCGGGATCGAGCTTATTCACCAGATCGAGCTCGCCCCGCCGAAAACGCAACATTTCAGTTTCGCGACTTTGCTGGACGTCCAGGCGGATCGCAGCCAAATAGGGCAACTGGCGGCCTTGTGAGTCGCGCTTCCAATAGTATGCGTTCCGGCGGAGCAGGAGGCTGCTTCCGGCCCGGTATTCCGCTACCTGAAATGGCCCCAGGACTGCTATATCTCTTTTGGGGGAATGCGCGGAAAGCATCGCCACTTGATCGAACAGCGCCGCCAGGGAAGCCACCGGGGCGGGGAATCGCACCATGCCAGCCACGGCCGACACGCACTTGGTCTCGGTCTCGCCCGGTCCCGTCCGGAAGCTGTCGCCGACTGGCGAGTGGAGGGATGGGTCCATTAGCTGCTTCACGGTGAACGCCACGTCGTCGCAGGAAAACGGCGTTCCGTCGGAAAAGCGGATGTTCGGCCGCAGTTCGAAGTCAATTCTTCTACTGCCTTCGGAGACCTTCCAGCGCGACGCCAGTTCCGGATCAAGCTCCTGGCTCAAGCGATTGAGCCGGATCAGAACTCCCCCCGTCAGATAGCGCACCAGTTCGGAACCCTCGTCCGCAGCCTGCAAGGGATTGAACGTTTTTGGTTCCACGCGCATGGTGAACCGCAGTTCGCCGCCAGGTTCCGCCGCGAAGACGGAAAGCGTTCCCGCCAAAAGGCTCAGGATGAAAAACCGGGTCTGGTTCACGTGGCCTCCTCAGGGTATTGGAGCAGTAATTGAAAGCAGCTCACGACAGCGACCAGGAGAACGGCGGGCAGCAGCACAACCGGATGGCCGGTGAGCGCCCCCAGGCTTTCCAGTTCCCGCAACAGGCTGCCCCAGGAGGGGAGCGGCTCGGCCACTCCTAATCCGAGCAAACTCAGATTCGCCTCGCTCAAGATGAAGACCGGGATGGAAATCCAGAACTGCGCCAGTACCAGGGGCCGAAGATTTGGCCCCAGGTGCTTGCACAGCAGCGGTCCGGTCCCTATCCCGGAGGCCCTTGCCTGCAGAAAATAATCCGATGTCAAAAACGTGCGCGTCCCGGCGCGTATGATCCGCGCCGACAGGGGCCAGCCAAGCAGGCCGAGAAGTCCAAACGTGATCACCGCGGATGTTACCGGTTCGACGTTTAACGGCAACAGCGCCCGAATCGTGATCAGAACGAAGAACCAGGGAAGGGAGATGAAAGCATCCGTAAAGGCCGCGAACGCACGTTCCCAGGTTCCTCCCAGAAACGCAAAGAATCCACCGAGGGAAGTTGCAATCACGGTGGCGATGAAGGCCGCGGCCGGGGCCAGCAGCAGTGACGAGCGCGTACCGTATAGCAGACGCGAAAGACGGTCGCGCCCCAGGGCATCGGTACCTAAGGGGAACTCCGCTGAAGGACGAGCGGCCACCGCCTCCCGGTACTGCTCGGCATAGGGCCGCCTGGTTACCAGGTTCGCGCACAGGGCGATCCCAAAGACCAGCATCAGAAATCCGAGTGCTATCCGGCGGGAAAGATTCACTGGACTCGCTGGACCTCGAGGAACGTGTCCCCAATTCCGTTGGTAACCATCGTCAGGATGGCCACCATCATGGTGATGGCGATCAACAGGGGAAGGTCGCGACCGAGGGCCGCCTGGCACACTAATTGCCCGATCCCAGGAGAATCGGAAATTACTTCGATCGGGATGCTGGCACCGAAGGCCAGCATGACTGCCATGCCCGCTACCGACGCCAGTTCCGGGGTGAGCGGCAGCAGGAGGTGCCTGGTAAGGATTCGCGCTGGACTCAGACCCTTGGCGATGGCCGTCAAAACATGAGGCGACGATTGTGCCACGCCAAGCAGATTCCGGACGTAACGATAAACATGCGGAAAGACCACGAGTGGAATGGCCCACCGGCCGTTTGCGCCCGTCCACAAAAACAACAGAGCGATGACGCCGGAAGGCACGCATAAAAACAGACCCGACGCGATCGACGAGACCGCCTCCAGACTTGCCGTTCTGAGGAGAACAATCGCGCTGGCCAGGGCTAGCCCGAGTGCAATTCCACCGCCCACCCCGTAAAGTAGGGACACCAGCGTCAATGGGAGGCGGTCTCTGATGAGTTGGACCACCGGTTGGTTGAAGGATCTTGACATGCCCAGGTCGCCGCTTAAGCCGGCTTTGAGATAGCCTGCATAAAACGAAGCCAAGTCTTTCTCACGGGCCCGCTCCACGCGCGCCAGGGTCTTGGTCTCCGCGTTCAGGCGGATGTCCATCTCGCGTTCGTCAAAATCGAAGCCAGGGCTGAACCGAAGCATCGTGGCGCTCAGAAACCCGAGCACCAGAGTGGTGGCAAGAATACGCAATCCCCTGCGGAGTACGAATATTGGCACGCGGAACTTAGCGGGAAAAGATGCGGTCAAAGTCGTATCCCCGGGGCTCCACCAGCTTCATCTTTTCTTTCTGCTTCACCGCGTACATCCGTCGATCGGCTTCGCTGAGCAGTTGTTCCGCATCGGATCCGTCGTCCGGATAGGTAGCGTGCCCGATACTCAGTCCCAGCGTGTTTACCTGGCAAACTTCCACCCCGGCTTGTCTGGTGATGGCGTTCAGCCGAATCGCGGTCGCCGAGATCTCGTCCAAGCCGAGCCCGGGCAGAACCAGCACAAATTCATCGCCCCCCATGCGCGCCACGTAGTCGTATTCGCGGCAACTGTCCTTCAACTTGTCGGCCACCGCGCGCAGCAACCGGTTCCCCTCCAGATGCCCGAAACGGTCATTGATCTGCTTGAATCCATTGAGATCGCAGACCAGAACTACCAGAGGCGATCCGGTCCGCCGGCATCGGGCCAGTTCCGCGTCCAGATGGAGGAATAGCGACCTGGCATTGGGAAGGCCGGTCATATAGTCGGTCGCGGCCGAGCTTTCCGCCCGTTGGTATTTCAACGCGTTCTCAATGGCCAGCGCGACCTTGGGCCCGATGGCTAGCAGGATACGGAGATGGTCGTTAGTAAATGCATCCCGCTCGCTTTGGTAAAGCGTCAGTACGCTGACCAGTCCGCCCACGCCGGAAAGCGGGACCGAGAGGGCGGATCGCATGGTAGTGAACTTGGTTTCGTCGTTCAAATAGCCAGGTTCAACCGCTGGATTGCCATTCAAGATGGGTTTCTGATTCTCCGCGACCCACCCCGACAAGCCTTGGCCGATCGGGATGTTCAGCGAGGAGAACAGCCGGAAATTCTCACCCGCTACGTATTCGGGATAGAGGCTGTCTCCTCTGGGCACGAATATGGTGAGAGACTCGTACGGAATTCTCTTCTTGAGCCGCATGGCCACCAGAGACAGCGTCTCGCTCAAGCTAAGCGAATTTCCAATATCCTGCGCCAGTTCAAAAAGCACTTGGACTTCCTGGCGCGCAGTGGCAATGGATGTCAAGAAGTCCACGGCCTGATCGGGGCTAGCTGCTGGAGCCGTCTGTTCGCTGCCTGGTACGGCCATGGCCGGGGCCAATCCCTGCCCGGTCTTCAAAGTCCCAGGCATGAGCGACGATTCCTCAATCGATTTCAGCGCGAGCTTTTCCAGTTCCGCGCACCGTCTCTTTAAAACTTGTATGACCTTGGGATCAAAACTGATGCCCGATTCGGCCGACAGCTCGCACATGGCTTGATCAAGGGTTAAGGCGCGCCGGTACTGCCGGTCGGAGGTCAGGGCATCCAGGCAATCCACGGCGGCCAGAATACGCGCCCCGATCGGAATCTCTTTACCCTTCAGCCCATCGGGGTACCCTGTGCCATTCCATTTCTCATGGTGCGAGCGAACCATGGGGGTGACCGGATACGGAAACCGGACACGCTCGAGAATCTCCGCTCCCACCACCGGATGGATCTTCATCTTTTCGAACTCTTCGCGGGTCAGTTTGCCCGGCTTCGAGACGATGTGCTCGGGAATCGCCAGCTTCCCAATGTCGTGGAGTAGCGCCGCCGCACGGAGCGCTTCGAGTTCCGGCAGCCTCAAACCCAGATCCTTGCCAACCTCGATCGCATAGATTTGAACGCGGCGGAGGTGGTCATGCGTGGTGTGGTCCTTGGCCTCGATCGCCAGGGCTAATGCCTCAATGGTTCGAAGGTGCAAAGCGGCCATTTCTTCCGTGTGCCGCCTGCCTTCCGCCAGACTTTGGCCGTAAGAGGCGTACGCACGGTATACCAGGAAAAGTACTGGTACGATCAAGAGCGGAGTCTGCCAGCCGGTGACATGGCTTAGCATGCTCATGGTGCCTGCCAGCAACGCGCTGAAGACATAATACGGAAACGACCAAAAATATCCCTCGCTCCAAATCCGCCGGAGAGAATATCCTTCCGAAAGCAACAGTACCGTGGCCGGGGGCAACGTGGTTACCGCAAAAAAGAGCACCGACGTCAAGGTAAGCACCAGGGGCATTTCAAGATGCCCGCGCTGCATTGCCGCAGAGTGGAATGTCAAATACGAGAGGTCCACGGCCATCGCCATGTTGCAGATACTAAAGAGCATTGGCCCAATTTTAGGACGGAGCATGGTCTGCCCAAAGGACTGGAACAACGCTGCCGAGCAGCCCAGAAACAGCGCCTCAGGGAGACTGAACTGCATGATTCCGAAGAAAACGTAGACCAGGGAAACCGCCGCGCCAGCCGCTGCCGAGGGCAGGCTTACCTGCAGCCGTGTGACCGCAATCGCCATCGCCAGACAGCAAAGATAGGGCAAGACGTGCTCAGAATGCCACTGAGAAAGCTGGGTCGCCCCGATCCAACTTCCAGCCAGCACGATGAAATAGATATAGAACTTGGCAAGCGCCGACATATAAATTGGTCTCAGGAAACTCTTCGGACCGGAATCGAACCCGTTCCTCACGCCTAACGTGAATATCGGCGGAACCACGCTACAACGTTAGGCGCATGGATAATTTAATCTGGGGATATGAGGTTGCATACCAATCCGAAAGTTAACCGGAACAATTTCCTGGCTGGTGGGTTTCCGCTCTATGTACATGGGACAAAACTATCGCCGGGCCGACTTTTTGGCCGATACCTACAATAGAGGGCGAACTTGAAATGGCGTTCGAAATACGGCAACTAACGTCGGGAGATAGCGCTGCCTGGTGGAACCTTCGGCTGGAAGCGCTGCAGCGTGAACCGGAGGCGTTTGGCGAAGACGCCGAAGAGCACGCCGCAACCTGCTTCGACTCGCCGCAAGGGCCCCTCGTCCGTCCCCTCCCCGGGTGCTTCGTATTGGGAGCATTTTGCAGTGGCCGCCTGATCGGCACGATTGGACTCTTCCGCCAGCAGCG
>JBBQUE010000178.1:0-6421 GCA_038212805.1 Bryobacterales bacterium
ATCAGGATATTCTCCTCCCCCACCCTCACGGTCAAGCTGAGAGTATCCGAGTGGCTATGCCCCGAACTCCACGGCCCAAACGGCCCCACATCCACCACAATGTGACCATCCCCACTCGTAATCACGGCCAGCCCAATCTCCGGAAACATCTTCGGCTCCCAACTCCCCGCCTGCGACGGAACGTCAAAAGCAGCCGGCCCCAGCCACCAAACCGCCTGCGGTAGCAGATCCGCCCCATCCCGCACCAACCCGGCCGTAGCCAGCGTCGCCCGCCCGTATTCCTGATGGGCTCCAAAAGGATGAAAAAATCGCCCCCCATCATCGTCCCCAAAATACGGCAACCGGCGCGCCGGACCCATCACCGCGTCCAGAAATTCCACCATGCGCCCCAACTTCGCCTGGTATTCCGGCGGCGTCCGGTCCAGCAAGGCATGGAAGCGGAACATATCCAGGGCATACACATGGTAGTAGGTAGACTGCTCAAAGTGCGCCCCATCTCCCCGGACTTGCAACTCCATCTGGCGCCGCACCACCTTCGCACCCAGTTTCTGCCAGTGGCGGGCGCGCATAAACTCCGGGAACAGCGTCCCAATCGCATGCAGCGCCACGGCCTCCCCCAGCAAATGGGTATTGGGAGAAAAGTAGAACGATAGGTTTACCTCCAGGTGGTGCGCATGCCACTGCAACTTCTGCAAAAACCGCTCGCGCAAGGAGTCATAGAACCTATCCCCCACCAGGTGGTATACCCATACCCACGACAGTGCACGAAAGGCCACCTCCAGCGCACTCGCCCAGTTGATCCCTTGCTGGTAAGGATTGGCCGTAAACCAACTCTCCAGTTGATCGCAAATCTCAATCAGATTTGCCACATCCCCTGAGAACAACAACGCCTGCGCCAGCAAAACCAGGTGCTGATGGCGGTTTAGCTCCCAAATGATCTTGTGATCCCCCGCCTTGGCCGCATCCAGATAAGGAACGCGCCGGAAGTAATTGAGGCTGGTCTCCTTGCCGCTCCGGTAGTCGCGCCGCCAATGAATCTCGCCACCCGTCTCAATCACCGTGCCCAGCAAGGGAAATCGATGGGCACGCACCTGGGCCGCCACGTCCAGCACTTGCCGTTCAAATTCCGATCCGCGCGCCCAATCGGCGGCGCTTCGGGGGTCCGGCAACCGGCGCAGCGGAACCAGCGGGACACGTTGCACGCGCAGTTCGGGAGGCAGTTGCCATAGCGCGACATTCCGCAATTCCTGATAAGAGCGTTCGGCGATTTCGCGTGGACTGCGGAGAAGGCGCATCAGGTGAAGTAGGGATACTCCGGTGTATTCAGATAGAACATATCGTCATGGAGCATCGTCAGCGGCAACGGGAAATCGTTTTGCGTCAGCTGCTTTTGATGATCCATGACAAATACTGAGCGGCGTCCCCGCAACCGAAATCCGTTAGCTTCCAGCGCCTTGGCCGACTCATCGTTGTGCGCCAAGGCAACCAGTTCGTTGCCTCTCGCCACCTGAATGGCAGCGCTGTAAACCGCCGCTGGATTGCCCGGGCTCCGGACCTGCGCGATCCGGCTCTGCCCGCCCACCTGCGTCAACAGGAACAGGTCGTAAGCCAAAACTTCAGCCCCCGGGCAGCCGGCCAGGAAGGGATCGGGCGCAATTATTTTAGGCGTCAGATCGGAAGCCGCGCGCCCAGCCAAACTCCACCCGGCATTCCGAACCAAACGCAGCCAAGCCTTGCGATCCCGGGGCCCGGGACGCGTCAGAAACTGGCCCCACGGCCGCAAAACGCGCGCATAGGTCAGCAGTTCCCCTTGCTTTACGAACCCGATCTTCGGCATGATGGCCTGGGTCATCTCCGAACCCCCGATCGAAAGCATCACCGGGCCCAACTGGCCCAGTTTACGCGCCAGCATGATTCCCATCCCCGGCACTGCTTTGGAGCTAACCCAATCGATCAGGCACAAAGCCTGTAACGGACCCGGCAAAGTACTCGGCCACACGCACCCATGCGCAATCAGTTCTCCATCCCGATCCAACACATACCCGCGCGGTTCCCGCCACGTGGGATGCGGCGCAAAATACTTCCAATGCAACAGTTCAGGGTCCAGGAACGGCGCACCGTCCGGAGCCTCGAACGCCGCCTTCAGCAGCTCGATAATGGCAGGCAGATCCCCAGGCGTGCTGGGCCGGAACGCGATGGGCACAGCTTTCACTGTACACTGGAGTTTGATCGACGGAACTTCGCTTTCTTTTCACCATTTGGGAGTCGCCGTAGCCTCCCTGGCGAAGGGTATTCCAGTGTACGAATCCCTGTTCGGCTACCGTCTGGTTTCCGGTCCGTTTGACGATCCCATCCAGAAGGTTTCGGTCTGCTTCCTGGCCCGTGACGTCCCCGGCGATATTTCCATCGAATTGATCGCTCCGTTGGGAGAGGAATCCCCCGTTCATCGCACTCTCATCAAGGGTGGCAACAGCGCGTATCATGCCTGCTATCAGGCCCCTGATATTGCGCGCGCGGTAGATCATTTAGTGTCCAAGGGTTGCGTGCTCATCAGCCCACCCGTCCCGGCAGTGGCGTTTGCAGGCCGGCGCATTGCCTGGCTGATCCTGCCTACCCGGCAGATTATCGAGATTGTGGAGGCCCCGGTTTGACAGATCAGATTTTGGACCAGGTGCGGAGATTGGCCTCCGAACTATTCGACGCGCCCCTGAACAGCATCTCCGCCGATTCCACCCCGGCGACGCTCGAAAACTGGGATTCCATCCAGCAGCTGAACCTGATCCTGGCCCTTGAAGATCAATTCGGCATCCGCTTTGAGCCTGAGGATATGGAAAAGATGCAAAGCATCGGCCAAGTCGCCGCCGCCGTTCGCGCGAAAGAGCGCTAGTTTCGGCGCAACCCGTTCCGCGGAAGCTGTGAAGAAATCGACCGCAGCGAACGGGACAGACGAAACCGGTCTGTCCTACCTTTCAGGCCGCGGTAAACCAATTAGCGGCGACAGGACACTAGCAGCCCGTGGTTCAAGTCCGATTTCTCGCAGTAGTCCGAAACGCGCAAAATTAGACCTTCATGGGCACGCTACAACGCCCTACCGACGAGCACTTGATGGTTCGGATACCTCTGAAGACAGGTCAAGATTGACCTGCTCTCCCGGAAGGCATTTTAACCACGGGCTGCTAGCGTTTGGCGTTGGCCCGCTCCACCATGGCCGCGACATCGGCCAGCAGTTTCTTTGCGTCGTACACCACGCCGTCTTTGATGGTGTACTTCACTCCACCCACCCGCTCAAAACGCCCGGTCTTGTCATTGAGACGGGTGGTTCCAGTCCCATAAAGCACCTTCAGATTCTCAATCGGGTTCTGATCCACAATCACCATGTCCGCCAGTAAACCCGGCCGGATGATCCCAAAGTCGATCGGCTTGCCCTTCGGTTCATGCAGCGCCTGCGCTCCGTAGAGCGTGGCCGAACGAATCACTTCCAGCGGATGGAAGCCCGCCTCGCGCAGCAGTTCCAGTTCCTCGATATACGAAAACCCGTACAACTTATAGATGAACCCGGAATCGGTGCCCGTGGTCACGCGGCCGCCCTTGTTCTTGAAATCGTTCAGGAAGCTCATCCAAACCTGGTAGAACTTCTTCCAGTGGTATTCATCCTCAGTAGTCCAGTAATACCAATAGGACCCGTGATTCTCCCGGCTGGGTTCGTAAAATGACCACAGCGATGGCAGGGTGTACATCTTGTGCCACTCGGTGGTCTGCGCCCGCATCAGGTCGCGGCCCGCCAGATAAATCGTCATGGTGGGATCCAGAAACACCTTGCGCTGCACCCACTCATCAATCAGGTCG
This sequence comes from Bryobacterales bacterium, assembly GCA_038212805.1. Classification (GTDB taxonomy): domain Bacteria; phylum Acidobacteriota; class Terriglobia; order Bryobacterales; family Bryobacteraceae; genus JANXQZ01. The sequence continues at coordinate 3,847 of JBBQUE010000178.1, forward strand.
TTCCACTCTTTGCTACCCCGGGGATAGATCTTGTCCCAGTTGCGCGCCACCTGCCCGAAACGATTCTGCTCGTTGTTGTAATTGTGATCCACCGGGTACGGCTGAATAGACGTATCTTTATACAACGATTCAAACAATCCGTAGTAATGGGTGACCGTCCCCAGCCCCAGCCGGACGGCATCGCGCGCGTTCATCCGGGCCACGCCCATCTGATCCAGGTGCGCCGTGGTGCCAAGCCCGAACTTCTTCCCCTCATCAATCAAGGCGGCCATGATCTCAGGATCCTGGGCACCCAGCTTGATTCCGTCAATGCCTTTCTTCGCCGCAAAACGAACCCATTCCCGCGCCAGTTCGGGAGTCTGCACCGGCGTCGCCTTCCACCCCTCGCCGGTAAACGGACGGTGGTAGGCAAAGATCCGGGGCGCGGTGATCTGGTTCTTGCTGCTTCGGTCGCGCTCGTTCAAGGTCCAATCCATGGGCCCGGCGGGAACTCCGCGCACCGTGGTGACGCCATGGGCCAACCACAGCTTATGGACGTATTCCGCGTCGGGAGCCTTCGGCGCACCGCCCGTATGCACGTGCAGGTCAACAAACCCTGGCATGAGATACATGCCGGTGCCGTCCAATTCGCGCCCACCTTTGGCTGGCCGGCCCTGTTCCCGAATGGGGACACCCGGCGCGCCCACGCTGCGAATCTCAGCGATCCGGTTCTTCTCGACCACGATATCCACCGGCCCGCGCGGGGGAGCGCCGGTGCCATCGATCATGGTGATACCCCGGATCACCATGCGGTCATAGGGGCCCTCCCCCTCGCCCGCTGGACGATTGGGAGACGGGTTGATGCGCACATCTTGCTGAGCAAAAGCGGGTTGCGCAAACGCGCAAGTCAGGATGAGTGCAAGGCGGATGCAAAGAGGACGGGTGAGCATGGCTTCGTGCGAGTATAGCGCAACTTACCGGCGGCCGGAACTTACTGCCAGCGTGAAAGGGACGATCAGAATACGAGGCATACCCAATTTTCCCGCCGCAGGACTTCCCGCGCAATCACGCCTTGAGGCATCTCGAGTTCCTCAAATCCGGATAGGATCAGCGTGGACCCCGGCTTGCGAACGCGCGCGAATTCCTCCGCCAGATCTTCCAACACCCAGGCCCCGATATTGGCCACGATCAGATCAAACGAAGCGCCGTGAACCGCATCCACGGAGCCCACGAAAAGCGGCGCGCGTACCCGTTCCCGGGCCACGGATACCGCGTCCGGATCAATGTCGCACCCGGCAATGAAACCCGCACCCAGCAGGGCGGCCGCGTCGCACAGGATCCCGGAACCGGCCCCCACATCGAGTACCGAATCACCCGGATGCAGATACCGCTCTATCGCCTCCAGGCACATCTGCGTGCAGGGATGGTAACCGGTACCGCAAGCGCGCCCGGGCAGGATCTCCAAGCGCAACCGGCCTGGCGGGGTAGGCCCGTCATGCCAGGGCGGCGCAAGGAACAACCGGTTCCCGATCTGGAGCGGCGGGAAGGCATCGCGCGCCACCTGGGACCAATCGGTGGCATCCTCTTGCCGGACGCTGACCGGATGCTGCCCAAGCGCCGCCCTCAGCATATCTAACTCCACGTGATCTGGAAAGAAAGCCCGGAACCCACCGGGAACCTCTTCGATGCCGGCGCATTCCCATTCCCATAGCGGCGCGGTTAGTACGTCTTCTTCCCGCGGCTCACAGTGTACAAGGAGAGAGAACACTCCCTACAATAACGTAAGGATGACCTACACTACGCCCGGGGGCATCACCGTATCCCGAACCGCTTCCACCACCGATTACGCGCGCGGTTTGAAGCATGTACTACACCAGCTGGATTCCCGCCGCGGCATCTATTTATCATCGGGCTACGAATATCCGGAGCGCTATTCGCGTTGGGATATAGCCGCCGTGTGCCCGCCGATCGAGATCGTTTCGTTAGGCGCCGACGTTGCCTTCCGGGCGCTGAATGAACGGGGCGAGGCGCTGAACCTGATACTGAAGCCGTTACTGGCCGCGCTGCCGCAGTGGGAGGCGTTTCGACAGGTTGGCTCCGCGCTGGAAGGGCGGTTAAAGCCGTTGCCGCCCATCTTCCCAGAAGAGGAGCGCAGCAAACAGCCGTCCGCGTTTTCCATTCTGCGTGGCCTGGTGAGCGAGTTCAAGAACGCGGCCGATTCCCGCCTGGCCCTGGTGGGGGCATTCGGTTACGACCTGCTGTTCCAGTTCGATCCCATTGAGTTGCGGCTGCCCCGCTACGGCTCAAAGGATCTGCATCTGTTCCTGTGCGACGACATTTACTACATGGATCGCAAGAAGGAACAAATCGAGCGGTTTGAGTACGACTTTGAACGCGCTGGCATCTCGACCGCCGGGTTGGCGCGCACCGGAGCCAGCATCGCGCCAGCCGCCTTGCGCCCACGGAGCGACATTACTTCAGACCATACCGTGGAAGAGTATATGGCCAAAGTGGAAACGGTCCGCGAGGGGATGCGCCTGGGGGAATACTACGAAGTGGTTCTGCGCCAGACGTTTGAGGCCAACTTCACCGCCAG
>JBBQUE010000179.1:0-6413 GCA_038212805.1 Bryobacterales bacterium
GACATCGCCGGTGCGGTCCGGCTGCTGATGTCGGGCGAGGACGAGATTTCCTCCTATAAGGAGGATTCCGAACAGTACCGGGTCACCATGCGGCTGCTTCCCCAGCAGCGGGACGATCCAGCGATTCTAAGCCGCTTGAACATCCCGTCGGCGAAGCTCGGTATGATCCGCCTGGATTCCGTGGCCAAGCTCGAACGTGGTCTGGGTCCCAGCCGCATCGACCGGTTCAACCGGCAGTTCACGGTGGGAATCTACGCAAACGTCGCTCCTGGGCATTCGCTGGATGAAGCCGCGCGGCAGACCCAAGCCGTGATGGATAGTCTGGATCTACCCCCGGGTTATCGCACCTTCTTTTCCGGTCAGGTGAAGATCCTCGAAGAGACCACCACGAACATGATTCTGGCGTTCTCATTGGCTTCGATTTTCATGTACATGGTGTTGGCGGCCCAGTTTGAGAGCCTCAGCCATCCCATGATCATTCTTTGCACGCTCCCGCTCTCCATTCCGTTTGCCTTGCTGTCACTGATCGTCACCGGCCGGTCGTTGAATCTTTTCAGCGCTTTAGGCATTTTGTTGCTGCTCGGGATTGTGAAGAAGAACGGGATTCTGCAGATCGATTACATGAACCGGCTGCGGGACGACGGTGTGCCCTTGCGGCAGGCGATTTTGGAGGCGAACCGGGTCCGGCTGCGCCCCATTTTGATGACCACCTTCTCCATCGTGGCCGGCTTGGTTCCCACGGCGATCGGAATTGGGGCCGGGGCCTCCCAACGCTCCGCGATTGCCGTTACTATCATTGGGGGGCAACTGCTGTGCCTGGGGTTGACGCTGCTGGTAGTGCCGGTGGGATACTCCTTAGTTGAGGACGTCAAGGCTTGGTTCGCCTGGCGGCGGAGGCTCGGCACGCCCACCCAGGTCCCGGCGGCCGGCGACTAACTCTTGCTTTTGTCCCAATACTTCTTCACCCATTTCGTAGGGGGATTGAGCAGAAGCGCAAAGAACAACACAAACAGGACCATCACCAAGAAGGCGCCAACATCGTAGGAGTCGATGAGAAAAAAGCTTAGCATTTCCATCTCCAGCATCTCATGACACCGGCGACCTGTTGACAATATAAATATTTTTGTGAAGTCAAGGTGAATACTGCATTTTGTGCAATCGTTACCCGAACTATTTGCGTCTTATTCAGCAGAAAGGAGATTCAACATGAACTTACAGATGAAATCGATCGCGCTTCCGGAGACCCAGGGCTTTTTACATTGCCCGATCTGCACTCATACCGTGCCAGGCACCGTTTTGGTGCAGGGCCGTCAATCGAAGGTAAAGCCCGGCCAGAAGTGCCCCCGGTGCAGTGCTTCGCTCGACCCCGCGTACATTTTGCGCTTCGAACGGGCGGCCTAAGCCCGTGTTACTCTAAACGCAGATGAAACGAAAGTCCCTGCCGGTACCACCCGTGATCGATCACCAGATTCTGGAAAACGCCCTGCGCTCCGTCCAGTCTGACAGGGTTGCATTGACCGCAAAGTGTACCGTATGTGCATCGCAATGCGCCCCCAACTCGGCGGAAGGCTTGTGCTGGGTGTGTCGGCGTCTGAAGATCAGCGCTTGGCGCGACAGCGACCAACAGGCTGCTCAGGAATAGAGCGGACGTCCGATTTTTCTTTCGGTTGCCTGTTCAAAAACGAACCCACCAGCGGCGACGTCTTCCACCCCTAAACCAATAGATTTGAAGATCGTGATGGCGGCGGAGCTTCGTTGAAAGCCGCCTAGCGAGTTCAGCTCGACAACATTGTCCCAGCTGTCTGCCAGAATCAGGTCGCCAGCCTCGATGCGGGCCTGCTCTATGGAATCCGCGGCAACCACATCCGCTCTCCGGACCAGATCAGCTGGGAGTTCCCGGCGGTTCGCAATATTCGAACCCATGGCGTTGAGGTGAACGCCGGGTTTGATCCACTCATTGTCGAGGACCGGATCCTTGGCGTTCGTGGCGGTTGAAACAATGTGTGCGCCCTCAATGGCTTCGTTTGCACTGTTTGCGGCGATGGCTCCGCATGCATCGGCAAAACGTTGACGCTTCTCGGGATCCCGGCTCCACACGCGGACCTCGCGAATGTTCCGGACGGCCCGGATCGCTTCAACTTGCGTCCTCGCCTGAAATCCGCTGCCAATCACCGCAAGCACCGATGCTGCCTTGTCCGCCATCAAATCGGTTGCGTACCCGCTGGCAGCGCCGGTCCGGATCTGCCCCAGATAGTTCGCCTCCATTAAAGCCAGCGGTTTCGCGGTGGCGGCGTCGTACAACATGAACAGAAAATGCGCGCCGTACTGGGGGTGGGTGGAATAGATCTTAGTCCCGAAGTATTTACCATGCGAACCCGCCAGGCTATGCAAAACCGACCCGCTCGGTAGCACCAGTCGGCGGCGCATCTGGTTTTGCGATTCTCCGCGCCCATATGCGCCGAAAGCCACCCGCATTAAACGGATAGCTTCTGGCATCGGGAGCAGTTCGCGAACTTCCGGCTCCGTCAGGTAGAGCATTATAGGTGCGTGGGATCCCGGCGCTCGGGATCAATCCCAAGTTCCAGAACGGCGGCGGCGGCGCGTTGGGCGTCGAACTTGCCCTCACGGGCGAGACGGGAGAGAGCAGCGGAAGCGATGGCCTCGGCTCCGTTCTCGAAGAATTTGCGCAGGTGCTCGCGGTTTTCGCTCCGGCCAAACCCGTCGGTTCCGAGCGAAACCAAGCGGCCGGGCAGCCACGGGGCGATCTGATCGGGTACCATCTTCATGTAATCGCTGGAGGCGATAATGGGACCTTCCACGCCCGCAAGTGCCTGAACGATGTAAGGTTGGCGTTCCGGTTCGGCCGGGTGCAAGCGGTTCCAGCGCTCGATTTCAAGGGCGTCGCGCCGAAGTTCGTTGTAGCTGGTAACGCTCCAGACGTCGGCATGGATGCCGTACTTCTCCGCTAGAATCCCCTGAGCCCGGATGGCTTCGTTTAGAATCGGGCCGCTCCCGAAGAGATGGATCTGGGCCTTGCCGGTAGCGGCAGGCTTGAAGCGGTAGATTCCCCTCAGGATACCTTCCGTAACTCCCTCGGGCATGGCTGGCTGGTGGTAGTTTTCGTTATAGACCGTCAGGTAGTAGAAGCGGTCTTCCATCTGCTCGTACATGCGGCGGATGCCGTCATGGATCAGGATCGCGATCTCATACGCATAGGCTGGATCGTAGGAGTGGCACGTGGGAATGGTGCTAGCCAGAACATGGCTATGGCCGTCCTGGTGTTGCAGTCCCTCGCCCGCCAGAGTAGTGCGGCCGCCGGTGCCCCCGATCAGGAATCCCTTGCCGCGCGAGTCAGCGAAGGCCCAGATCAAGTCCCCGATGCGCTGGAACCCGAACATGGAATAGTACACAAATAGCGGGATCATCGGCACGCCGTAGTTGGCATACGCGGTGCCAGCCGCGGTAAACGAAGCCATGGAACCGGCCTCGGTGATCCCTTCTTCCAGGATCTGACCGTTCTGGGACTCCTTATAGTACAAAACCATGTCCGAATCCACCGGGGTATACAACTGCCCCTGGTTGGCATAGATGCCGAACTGGCGGAACATCGATTCCATACCGAAGGTGCGCGCTTCGTCCGGTACGATCGGTACGACATATTTTCCGATCTCTTTGTCCTTCATGAGCGCCAACAACACGCGCACATAGGCCATGGTGGTGGAAACTTCGCGATCCCCGGAGCCATCAATAGATTCCTTGAACGTCTCGAGGGACGGGCTCTTGATAGTAATCGGCTTCACGTGGCGAACGGGCAGGGAACCGCCCAAGGCTTCCGCCCGTTGCCGCATGTAGCGAATTTCCGGGCTGTCTTCCGCCGGACGGAAGAAGCGGATGTCCTTGCAATAGCTTTCCGGAACTGGAATGTCGAACCGGGTGCGGACGTATTCCATCTCGTCCTCGGTCAGTTTCTTCTGCTGGTGCGTGGCGTTGCGGCCTTCGCCTGCTTCACCTAACCCGTATCCTTTGACGGTCTTAGCCAGGATTACCGTAGGCCGTCCCTTATGTTGGACAGCGCGCAGGTAGGCGTTGTAGACCTTCTTGGGATCGTGGCCGCCGCGCTTCAGGGCATAGATCTCGTCGTCGGACATGTGCTCCACCAGCTTGAGAAGCTCGGGATACTTGCCGAAGAATTCCTTGCGAACGTAGGCCCCGCCCTTGGCTTTGAAGCTTTGATATTCACCGTCCACGCACTCGGCCATCCGTTTGCGGAGTAGGCCAGTGGTATCGCGGGCGAACAGGTCGTCCCAGGATCCGCCCCAGAGACACTTAATGACATTCCAGCCAGCGCCGCGGAAGGCCGATTCCAGTTCCTGAACGATGCTGCCGTTGCCGCGCACGGGACCGTCCAGGCGTTGGAGATTGCAGTTCACGACAAAAATGAGATTGTCGAGCTTTTCGCGCGAAGCCAGCGTCAACGCTCCCAGGGATTCGGGCTCGTCCGTTTCGCCGTCGCCCAGGAAGCCCCAGACGTGGCGTCCCGTTTTGGGAATGATTCCCCGATTCTCCAGGTACCGCATGAAGCGCGCCTGGTAGATAGCATTGATGGGTCCAAGACCCATGGAGACGGTCGGGAACTGCCAGAAATCCGGCATAAGCCACGGGTGCGGGTACGACGACAAGCCCGGAGTGTCCCGCAGTTCATGCCGGAAATTCATCAGATGCTGTTCGCTGAGCCGCCCTTCGAGGAACGCGCGCGCGTAGGGCCCGGGCGAGGCATGGCCCTGGAAATAGACAAAGTCGCCCGGTTGATCGCCAAAGCTGCCGTGGAAGAAATGATTGTGCCCCACCTCCAGCAGAGTGGCCAGGGAGGCATAGGTAGAGATATGGCCGCCGATCCCGCTATCGTATTTATTCGCGCGCACCACCATGGCCATGGCGTTCCAACGCAACAGGCTCTTGATGCGGCGTTCGACGTCGCGATCACCGGGGTAGGGGAGTTCTTCATCGACGGGGATGGTGTTGATATAGGGGGTATTGAGGCCGGAGGTCGCTGTCACGCCCATTGCGGCGGCGCGGTCCAGAAGCTTCTCCAACAGGTAGTTGGCGCGGCTTCTTCCGGTTTCATCGATTACTTCGTCCAGGGCTTCCAGCCATTCGGCTGTTTCCTGTGGGTTCACATCCGGCTGAACCGGGATTTCAAGTTTGGTATCGATCATTTGCGGCAGCTTCTATCAAGATAACATTCGGCCGATACGACTATGGAGACCCCGCGCATGCAGCGAGGGGATAACGGGCCGCGTAGCGCGAGTTGTTCCGCCTGGACGCCTCAGAAATGCCCGGCGGCCCATCTGGGAGTTCGCCTCCCTCGCCGGGCGCGCGGCTATCAGGAATGCGATTGCCGGAAGTTGCGGCATGGCATCAATTCGGCTCCGTTCGAACGACAATACGTGCGGCAGGATGGAGTCCGGTTGATTGTGGAAATCCACGAGCAGTGTCTCTTGGGATCCGCTTTCTGAATCCTGTGGCGGAGAAGCTGACGGGCTGGTATGCAGGGGGACCGTCGACATCGATCAGGTATTTCACGTCATTGATGTGAACACAGGTGATGTGAACACACGTGACGTGAACACACGTGACGTGAACACAGGTGATCTGAACACGGGAAGCTCTGTGAGTGGCCCATGCTGAACGTTCTCCGCGCAGGCGCATTTTGCGATCTGACTGGAAACCGGTGCCTGGTCTCGGCCGGTGGACAGACCATTCCGATTGAATTGAGTTGCTCATCCATGGAACTGGCGGGGTAACCATGAGTTTTGTTTTGGTCTTCCGGCTGGCCATCTAGCGTTAGCCACCTACGCGCTCACCGCTTCCGGAGCGTGTTCGGTGACGAAGCTGTCCAGCTTGAGCAATGTTTCCGGCAGCTGCCGGCCTTGGAGCGGAGCCACCGTCCAGTTGCAACTGATCGGGATCAGGACGGAGCGCGAACCGACGCGGAAGGTCTTCTCCAGTTTCGTGGGCAACATCCGGCCTATCTCCGAACGAACTACCGAAAGGGAATGGCTGCGTTCCAGAATGGCCACCAGCGCTGGGCCCGTCCAGCGGTAACAGCGGTCCACGTTCGTCAGACCCTGCGCCAATTGTTGCGCGAATGTGAGCAGCAGTTCGTCGCCCACATCGCCCCCGAAGCGCATCTTGACCAACTGGACGCGCTCAACCACAAAAATGGCGGCATAGCGCTGCATTCCCGACTGCGCGGCGAAAGGAACTCCGGCGGAGTCTTCCGGTGGGAACGGTTCAGCCATGGCCCGCTCGGCCATCGCCCGGGACGGCAGACCAGTGCAGGTGTCGATATCCGGGTCCATCGAATAAACGGCCGCGGCTTTGGTCATTCGGCGGCGGAGAGCTTGCAGAAA
>JBBQUE010000180.1:0-6405 GCA_038212805.1 Bryobacterales bacterium
GGAACGTAAATCAATTCAGGATCCACGGGTTCAATACCCACACCGTACCCTGAATTCACCACGCGCACCTGCTGGTTGCTGCGCAGATACCCGTACTCCTCGGCCGATCGGCGCATCCGTTGCACTGCGTCCATCAGCGCGGGCTGATCCGCCAGAACGGCGTTACCAAGCGCGTTGGTCCAAGCCATATCCCGCGCCATCATGTCGAGCACGGAAGGAAACGGGATCAGGGCCTGGACGGCCGGCTCAAACGGAAGATTGCCTTGATAAATCGCATCTGCAAGTTGTTCCCCGCGCAAATTGCGATATTGATTGGCCCACTGGGCAGCTTCGGGGATCTGGTCCGGGAAGGATGCCGCGGCGAACACCTGCGCCAACAGCGGATCGGGATAAAGCGCGATCCGGGACACCAGGCCGTCCACCTGCTCCGCGGAGAAGCTGGGAGCCTGGGAGTATTGAGCTATGGCCGGCACCGCACCGGCCAAGAGGAGTGCGCCGGCCAGGGCGGCCTGGGCCTGCATGAGTTTGGATCTGAATACGAATTCCATTTTCTGGCTCCTTCGTTCACCTGAAGAGAGGCACGCAGGGGGCCAGAGTGATTCGTTGAAAACATAGGACAAATCCGGCCCGTCACCGATTGCAATAAACCGTATGGTGTAATACAGCCACCATCCGGAAGCGCGGGTCGCCTGGATACGTGGACCCGCGAGGTCTGGCGATATCCCCGGCGCAGCGGCGCAGTTCATCCGGGAAATCGCCGTGCGGAAGGTCGGCGCGGGAGGGTGAGCCACGCTCCGCGGCGATGCGCGCGGAAGAGTAGCATCATGGATAGAGTCTGCGTATGATGCCAATGAATGAATACATCGAGGCCCGGAACGGGGGCTACTACCTGGCCGGAACCCGAATCGGATTGGATCTCGTGGTCTACGACTTCCGCGAAGGCCGCTTGCCCGAGGAGATCCTTCAATCGTATCCCTCAATAAAATCGCTGGCCAAGCTATATGGGGCGATTACGTTCATCCTGGAGCATCCCAGGGAAATCGGCGCTTACTTGGACGACCAGGAGCGCGCCTACGAAGAGTTTAAGGCGAGCCACCCCTTGTCTCCCGAGATGCTGGAGCCCTTTGAGCGAGCCGCGAAAGCCAACGCCCTCAAGCCGGCGTGAAGATTACGTTCCAGGCGGACGCCAATGCGAGGCCCGCGATTTGGAGAGGTTTGCGCAGGCGAGAGCCGGGCATCGATTTCCAGGGGCACATGGGGGTCATTCCAGATGGTCTGTCCGATCTGGAAGTCCTACACTTGGCTTCGGAATCCGGCCGAGTCCTTGGCTCGCCGGACGTGCGTACGATGCCGGCTAACTTTCAGGCTTTCATCGTCCAGGAAGAGTCGCCCGGACTGATTCTTCGTCCCGAGGTCCAAGACAATCACGCAGACTGTCGAAGGCCTTTTGCTGGTATGGCTCGATTGGTCGCCAGAACAATTGAAAAACCAGGCAATATGGTTGCCGGGCACCTCGCTGTAATACGGCCACCATCCGGAAGCGCGGGAGTCAGCTGACTACGCGGCTCCGGAACGTGCGCGTCGCCAGGGCGAAGCAGACCACAATGCCCACAAGTAGCGCGGCGAGCACGATGCGGATATCCAGCGTGGGCACCTCGACACCCGCCATGCGGGGAACCATCGCGTAGCGCAATCCCTCAGAGCAATACGTCAACGGATTCAGCAGCGTCAGAATCTGAAACCAACGGATCCGGCTGAGCGCGGCCCACGGATAATACGTGCACCCGGTGAAGATGAGCGGCGTAAAAATCAGGGCGAACATCAGGCTGATGAACTCCGCTTTCACGATGGTGCCGATCAGCATGCCGATAGCCGCGCCCACCGTTCCGGTGAGAAACACCATCAGCACCAGCAGGCCCATGCGATCCGTGCGGACGATGAACGCATCCCCCAGAATCAGCGCTCCCAAAGGAAAAATGCACGCCGCCGCAAACGCCCCGCGGAACGCCCCGAAGATTACCTTTTCGGCCGCCACCATCCAAACCGGCAACGGGGCCAGCAGCCGGTCGTCAATCTCGCGCGCGAATCCCAGATCCAGCACCAGCGGCAGCGTTACGCCCTGCACGGCCGCCAGCATTCCGGACAGGCTGACGATGCCCGGCAGAAGCAACGTCGCGAAGCCACCCGCGGCCAGCCCGATTCCCGGCAGTACCTTGCCGAAGATAAACAGGATGAACAACGGCTGAATCATGGTCTGGAGCAGAAACTGAATCAACTCACGCTGTGTAACAACTAAATCCCGCCGAAAGATCGCCAGGAAAGCGGTGATCGCCAAACTCAGCCGGTTCATCGTAGATGTCTCCCAGTCAGGTAAATGAACACCTCTTCGAGCGTGGCGCTCTTCACGCTCAGGTCGCGGATCAGCGCGCCTGCCTCCATCGCCGCCATGGCCGCCGGACCCACCAGCGTGGCCGCGGCGGGTGCGTAGATCCGGTACGCGACGTTGTCCGGCACATCGGGCGCCTGGGTATCTTCCACCTTCGCCACCTCCGGCAAAGCCTGCAAGCGCTTCAGCAGAATCTCCCGGACGGCCGCGCTGGCCTGCACATGCAACTCCAGCGAATTGCCGCCCGGAATCATCTTCTTCAACTCCGCAGGGGTGTCGTTTACCAGAATCTTGCCGTGGTCCATCACGGCAATGCGATGGCACAGCCGGTCGGCCTCATCCATGTCATGGGTGGTCAGCAGAATCGTCAGTCCCTTGGCGTTCAGCGCATGGATGCGCTCCCACAGGAACAGGCGGGATTGCGGGTCCAGATTGTTCGTGGGCTCGTCCAGGAACAGCACTTCCGGATCGTGCATCAAGGCGCGGGCGATCATCAGGCGTTGCGCCATGCCGCCGGAGTAGCGGTCCACTTTTTCCTTCTGGCGATCCTGCAGGCCCAGGTCCGTCAGCAGCGAATCCGCGCGCGCCTCGCGGACACTTTTCGGCACGCCGTGATAGGCGGCATGAAACGTCAGAATCTCGCGCACGCGCAGGCTGCGGTCCAGATTGCTGCGCTGCGGCACCACCGCGATGCGCTGCTTGACCGGGATCTGATCGCTCACGGCGTCGAAACCGGCTATGCTGGCGGACCCGCTGGTGGGCATCACCGCCGTGGTCAGCACTCCGATAATGGTGGTCTTGCCAGCGCCATTGGGGCCCAGCAGACCAAAAATCTCGCCCCGCTGTACCGTGAACGAAACGCCATCCACCGCGTTCGTCTTGGCCTGCGGGTAGCACTTCACAAGATCGATAACTTCAATGGCTTGGGCCATGGGTCTTCCTATTCTAAGACCCCGGCGTACCCCGCCCCGCGTAACGCTTCCCGGGCCCGGCCGCCCGCTTCCGGCAATACGTAAAAGAACGCTCCCACGCGTTCCGTGCGGAACACCACGCCGCCGGTGTAGTTATCGGTCTCCACCGCGTAATCCAGGCCGGCCGCGTTCAACACGCCTTCCAGCTGCAGCGCTTCCTTCAGCTTCTTCGCGATGTAGACCAGTTGCATCTCGCTTTCTTTGAAAAACTCCGGCTCCTGACGCATGTAGTTTCAGTTTAATTTGTTATCCTCGGGGAATTATGAAAAGACTTGCTGCATGCCTCCTGCTGCTGGCCCTTACGCTTTCCGCCGCCCCGCCCGCCCGCGAACCACAAACCGAATCGCGGCTGCGCAAGAGCTTCCGGCGTCCCGATAACAACGGTTGGATCCACGTCCGGCTGGAAGGTTCGCCCGCGGAAATGGGCTTCCAGCACGGCTACTGGCTGGCCCCTGAGATTCAAAGCACCTTCAAAGTGATCCAGATCGGGATGGTACACGATTCCAAAAAGAACTGGGGTTTCTTCCGCACCGCCGCTGAAAAAATGCTCTGGCCGCGCGTGGAAATGCAATACCGTGAGGAACTGAAGGGCATTGTGGAAGGCGTGAAAGCACACGGCGGCAAGATGGACCTGTGGGATGTAGTGGCGCTGAACGCCTGGCTGGAACTCTCGCCCTACTACACCAGCTTCTATGACAAGCAGCACGGCATGGCCCACGCGAAACGTCCGGTTCCGGAGCATTGCAGCGCCTTCGTGGCCACCGGCAGTTATACGAAAGATGGCAAGGTGGTGATCGCCCATAACAATTGGACTGAATATAAAGAGGGCGCACACTGGAACGTGATCTTCGATGTGGTGCCCCAACAGGGCCAAAAGTTCCTGATGGACGGCATGCCCGGCTTGATTCACAGTGGCGACGACTTCGGCATCAACGACGCCGGGATTGCCATCACGGAAACCACCATCGGCTATTTCGCGGGCTTCGATCCCAAGGGGATTCCGGAGTTCGTCCGCGCCCGCAAGGCCATGCAATACGCCACGTCCATCCAGAGCTTTGCCGCCCTGATGAAGGAAGGCAACAATGGCGGCTACGCCAACAACTGGCTGGTGGTGGATACCAAGACCAATGAGATCGGCAGCCTGGAACTGGGGCTCAAGAATGTGAACCTGCAAGTAAGCAAGGATGGCTTCTTCGTAGGTTCGAACTTCCCCGACAACCCGCGGCTGATTGCCGAGGAAACCGATTTTCCCCCCAAGGATCTAAGCATTACCGCCAACGCGCGGCACCTGCGCTGGAATCAATTGATGGCGGAGAACAAGGGGTCGATTGATGTGCCCGCCGCCCAACGCTTCCTGGCCGACCACTTCGACACCTTTGCCAACAAGACGGAGCCCAATGAACGCACGCTGTGCGGCCATATCGACCTTTCACCGCGCGGCGCCAAGCCCTGGGAACCTGAGTTCGGCATCGCTGGCGCCGTCCAGAACAAAGCCGCCGACGCCGCGATGATTTCGCAGTTAGCGTTCACCGCCGCGATGGGCCACTCCTGCGGCATCGATTTCAAAGCCGCGGCGCATCTTGAGAAGCACCCCGAGTTTAAATGGCAGAAGGAGGTCCTCAAAGACCTCCCCTCCCGCCCCTGGACCACTTTTGAGGCCGCTCACTAAGCTATGTGGAACGGGCCTTCGGCCTGTTTCTTTTCCATGGAGCAGCATCGCAGAAATCTGCCCCGCTATTATCCGCTGCGAAGAAACAGGCCAATGGCCTGTTCCACATGCCAGTGCCTGAAAGGGCCGCTCACTAGCGTCAGGGAGTGGGACTACGCCGCGCGGGCAGCTTTCGTCATGCTTACCGTTTCGGGCTGCCCGCCCATCTTCGCCACAATCACATACACAATCAGACCCGTCAGAAAGCTGTAAAGCACGGCCGGCTGCACGGACGAATTCCCCGGCATCAGGAACGGCAGAATGCCCACGATGAAACCCAGGGCCCAGGCCGCATAGCCCGCCCAGTTGATCCCCAGCCGCGGCCCGGCCCACTTCCGTCCGGACAGGAAATAGTCCGCCACCATGGCTCCGCAAATCGGCCCGAAGGAGGCACCGACGATAGAGAACACGGCCGCCAGATTCGCCGCTACGCCCGTCACCGCCAGCACCAGCGCGACGGTGCAGCCGATCATGGTAGACGACATGCGCGGCACGCCCGGCATCATAGTGGAGAAGCTATTGCCCGCAATGAACGCGCAGAAGCAGGCCGGCACCACCGACGCCACGGCGAATAGCAGGAACATGCTGCTGGCCAGGACTCCGCCTACCGTGCCCACCACGTCGCTGAAGTTATAACCCAGATTCGGGTTGGTTCCATGCGCGCCCGCAATCGCCAGCAGAGGCAGCGCACCCGCCACCATGATCGCCAGCGTAACGCCCACCAGTCCGCCCCACTTCACGTCGGTCGCGTTCCGGTTGTTCATGCCGAAATCCGCGCCCGCCGCGCCCGCCGTGGCAAAGAAACCGATCACCACCTGCAGCAGCGTGACGAATCCCAGAAACGAATCCGGCTTCGGAACCGTGAAGCTGCTGATACCTGGAGCGGTCTTAAAGAACACCACCAGAATCACCAGCAGCGGAATGAAGTTCAGAAACAGCGACACTTTCGCGACATACTGAATGCCCTTCACGCCGATGTAGGCCATCACGTAAGCCCACATTGCGGCGACAATTCCAAACGTCAGCGTCCCTGGCGTGGCGTCCATATGGAGCCCTTGCAGAATGAACTGCGTGGAGAAGAAGGTGCCTACCGCGAACCAGCCGATTTGCAGCAAGCCCATCAAGAGTCCCGGCATCAGATAGCCGCCCGTGGTGCCAAATGTGGAACTCCCCACCACGTAGAGCGGAAAGCCGGTTCGCATCCCCAGCATGGCCGGGACGTAATAAAACAGCCCGTAGCTCAGAATTCCCGCAACCAATAACGCGGCGATGCAGAGCAGCGGGCTGGCGTGCTCCAAGGTTCCCTGGGCCAGCGATTGATAGAAGACCACCCACAGGAA
>JBBQUE010000181.1:0-6384 GCA_038212805.1 Bryobacterales bacterium
TAAGATGTTGATGGCAAAGAACTCAGCGGATTGAAAGTAGGGAAGAATATTGCACTCGTGATCGATGCAAATCAAGACGAGCGGCGGATCGAGCGACACGGATGTAAACGAACTCACCGTGAGTCCATGGGGCGATCCATCCGGCGCTAAAACAGTGGCAATGGCCACTCCAGTGGCGAATTGTGTGCAGGCGTCGCGAAAGGCGTCGGCAGGAAGAGGGGGAGTCATGAAAACCGGAAGAGGCTGCTCTTGACAAATGTGTAACCCTAATCCTATCATGAGGTTTGCTCCTCTTGAGCACTGGCGGCCGGGAACCAACATGATCAAGTTAGACATAATTAACGAAGTGGTCAACAAGACCGGGATCACCAAGACCAGGGCCGAGATGGCAGTGGAAACGGTGTTTGAGAGTATGAAGCGTGCTTTGGCGCAAGGCGAGCGGATAGAATTGCGCGGTTTTGGAATCTTCAACGTCCGGCCCCGGAAAACGGGCATTGGACGGAACCCGCGTACCGGCGCGGAAGTGGCCATCCCGCCCGGGAAGGCTGTTCGCTTCAAGCCCGGCAAAGAGCTGCAGACCTTACAGTAGGATTGTGGTTCCCTCCATTTTGGTCCATCGAGTGCGCCGGGAACGCCTCTGGCTGCACGTCCTGCTCTTGATCGTAACCCTATTTACCACCACCACGGTGGGGGCCGGCCTAAACGCTACTTTCCAGCTGAACCGGCCGGTAGATCTGGATCAGGACTTGGATATCCTTTTTCGCTTGTGGGCTCACCCCGGCCTGTTGTGGCAGGGGCTGCCTTTTTCGCTGACGTTACTGGTGATTCTGTTTGCCCACGAAATGGGGCATTACCTCACGTGCGTGCATTATGGCATCGACGCTTCCCTGCCCTATTTTCTTCCGGCCCCGACTTTGATCGGGACCTTGGGCGCGTTCATTCGCATTCGCAGCCCCATCTATACGCGCCGCGCACTGTTCGACGTAGGAATAGCAGGACCGATTGCTGGCTTCGTTTTTTTGGTTCCGGCTCTTTTCGTCGGCTTGTTGCTTTCGAGGATCCAACCCGGTATCGCGGAACGCGGCGATTTTGTATTTGGCACGCCGCTGTTGCTTCGTCTATTGGAAGCTCTTACTTTTCCAGGCGTGCCGGTTTCCGATATCAACTTACATCCCGTGGCGCGCGCTGCCTGGGTGGGTATTCTGGCAACGGCTCTGAACCTGCTGCCGATCGGGCAACTGGATGGCGGCCACATCTTATATTCGTTCTTCGGTCAACGGCATAAATTACTCTCGCGGGTTTTCGTGGCGGCGCTGGTTCCCATAGGGATCTTCTATTCCTGGAGCTGGCTGGTTTGGGCGGGGCTACTGGCGCTGTTTGGCCTGCGGCACCCCATGATTTTCGATCTGACTCCTTTGGGGCCCGAACGAACCCGCCTGGGATGGCTGGCTTTGCTGATGCTGATTCTCTGCTTCACGCTTTCGCCTATCCGATCTGGGAGCTAAGAGCGATACAATCAATCTGCTATGAAGGCATTGACGGGTTTATTTTTGCTCACGGGAATCGCGTTGCTGGCGCAGTACCAATGCCCCACACAAGAGTTTAAAACCAAGGCCGGAGTGGTGAAGATCACCCCGGTCCGCCATGCCAGCCTGATGATCGAGGCCAACGGCAAGGTGATTCAGGTGGATCCATGGAGCCAGGGCAACTACGACGGCCTTCCCCCAGCCGATCTAATCCTGATTACAGACATCCATGGGGATCATCTGGATGCACCCCAGATCGCCAAGGTGAAGAAGGATTCCACTGAAATTATCGCTCCCGCGGCAGTCCAGAAAACGGTGACGGAAGCCAAGGTGATGGCGAACGGGGAAACCAGGACCTGGGACAAATGGACCATCGAAGCGGTGCCCATGTACAACCTGACGCGCGGACCTTCGGGAGGCAAGCTGTTCCACGACAAGGGCCGGGGAAATGGCTACGTGATGACGTTCGGCGGCATGCGGTTTTATATTGCCGGCGATACCGAGGGCGTGCCGGAAATGAAGGCGCTCAGGAATATCGACGTGGCGTTCGTTCCCATGAACCTGCCCTACACCATGCCTCCGGAAGAGGCGGCCGAGGCGGTAAGGGCGTTTCATCCCAAGATCGTTTATCCCTATCACTATCAGGGCAGCGATCCTAAAGTGTTTGAGTCCGCGTTGAAGGGCAGCGGGATCGACGTGAGGTTGGTGAATTGGTACTACTAATTCTGTTGATGCTGGCGGCCGAGGCGCTAGTGGCGCAAGTTCCGCGGAATGTCCCGCGGGATGTTCCGCGGTATGAAGTGAAGCGGGCGGCCGGGAAGATCGTGGTGGACGGGAGGTTGGACGATGCTGCGTGGAAGGGCGCGGGGCTGATCGCGTTTCAGTTTCCCTGGGAGCAGCAGACTGGCGCCAAACAGAAGACGGTGGCGCGCCTGTTGTGGGATGAAGATTTTCTCTACGTGGGTTATGACTGCGAGGACACCGACATCGTGGCTCATTACCTGAACCGCGACGACCCAACCTATAAAGACGATGCGGTGGAGATCTTCATTAACCCCGACCCATCCCAAAAATTCTATTACGGGATGGAAATGAACGCGCGGGCCACACTGTACGATTACTTTTTTGCTTGGCCGCAGTTGCTGATTTCAAGAGTGAATTTCGAGGGGGTGCTGCTGGCCACTCACATCCGTGGGACGCTGAACCAGACGGGTGACAAAGATACCGGCTGGACGCTGGAGGTTGCGATCCCTTGGAAAAACTTTGTTGAACTCAGTAAAGTTCTGCCACCTAAACCGGGCACTGTGTGGACCGCAAACTTGAACCGGTGGGATGGAACCGAGCCAAACCGTAGGCTAGGCCAATGGTCTAATTCGGCGATGCCTACACCCAACCCGCATAACCCCGCCAAATTCGGCGAACTGGTTTTCGTGGGCAAGGATTAAATTGGCTGGGAGGCAGGGACTCGAACCCCGATACGCAGATCCAGATTCTGCAGTCCTACCATTGGACGACCTCCCAACAGCCAACTGTAAGCATAGCATGGACCTGACGGAGGCAACAACTAACGGGCAAACTGCTGAGCAACCGGCTGGTGCTCTGGAACGAAATCGGCACCTACGTGCCGGTACAAGTCCAGCATCCTTTTGGTCATGGTTTCCAGGGTGAAGAGTTGCTCCACGCGGGACCGGGCGGCATCGCCGTAGCGGCTGCGAAGCTCCGGGTTGGAGAGCAGTTGAGTAATGGCCGATCCCAGCGCTTCGGCGTCTTCCGGCGGCACCGTACGACCCGTCAGCCCGTCCACGGAAACGTAAGTAACGCCGGAATCAAGATCCGTATTGATCACTGGTTTCCCGCAGGCCATGGCTTCCAGTTGGACGATTCCGAACGCTTCGCTGCGCGCTACCGAGGGCAGAACGAACAGTTCGGCGGCATGGTAGTACGGAATCACATCGTCCACCTTGCCCAGAAAAACTACCTTATCAGCCACGTTACAAGCGCGCGCCTCGGCTTCCAGTTCAGCCCGCAACGGCCCATCGCCCACCAGCAGCAGCCGCCCCTGTACTTTCTCCATCGCGCGGATAAGATACTGAAAACCCTTGTAGTAAACCAGGCGCCCGACGGCGATAATCAGGTTCGGTCCATATTGTTTGCGGATGGCATGCACCTTGGGGCTATCGGAGTCCGTAAACGACTCGGTGGGGATTCCGTACGGGATGACATGGCATTGGCTGCGAAAACTCTGCAGCACATCCGAACTTTCGATGTAGTTCGGCGACGCGGAGATGATGGCCGCGGAACGGCTTAAGGCGCTGTTCAGAAAAGGCGAGAACACCTTACCAAGCACTTTCTGCCGGACAATGTCGCTGTGATAGCTGCAGATCAGGATCCCTTTATGCCCGCTGGCCAGATATGCCAGGATAGCGGCGGGGTTGGGGAGGTGCAGGTGTACGATATCGGCTTGGCTCTCCCTGATCGCGCTCACCATTCCGGGACAGAAAGGCGCGGCTGCCACGGTCGCCCAGCTCGACGCGCGCTTCACCCGCACGCCCTCAATCACCTCATCGGTGCCGCGATGGGTGTCGCTCGCCACCAACACCTGAAGTTCAGTGTGTTTACGCAGTTCTCCGCATAACAGCTGGAGATGAGTTTCTATGCCACCTTTGTGAGGGGCATAGAACTTACCGACTTGCAGAACCCGGGGACGTGCCATATTCATGCTCTTACGCCTTGGTGCCGACCGCCTCGCGGGGTTGCCGCCTGACATCCTGATCCAAAAGTTCCAGATCGTTCCGGACCATTTCCTTCACCAGTTGAGGAAAGGTGTACTTTGGCTCCCACTTCAACACCTCACGGGCTTTGCGGGCGTCGCCCAATAAGAGATCGACCTCGGCCGGCCGGTAGAACCGCTCGTCCACTTTCACATAGTCGCGGTAGTCCAGGCCAGCTTCGCCAAATGCCAGATCGCAAAATTCCCGAACGCTATGGGTTTCACCCGTGGCAATCACGTAATCGTCGGGCTGCGGTTGTTGCAACATAAGGTGCATGGCTTGCACAAAGTCAGCCGCGTGGCCCCAGTCGCGCCGGGCATCGAGATTGCCCAATCGCAGTTCAGACGCCAAGCCGTGCTTGATGCGAGCCACTGAGCTGGTAATTTTGCGGGTGACGAATTCGAAACCGCGCCGCGGGCCTTCATGGTTGAACAAAATGCCGTTGCAACAAAACATGTTGTACGCTTCACGGTAATTCACCGTCAAAAAGAAGCCGGCCACTTTGCTGATGCCATAGGGGCTGCGGGGATGAAACGGGGTGCTTTCCGTCTGCGGGGATTCATGCACCTTGCCGAACATTTCGCTCGATCCGGCGAAGTAGAAACGGCATTCCGGACGCAGCTCGCGGAGTGCGGCCAGGATGAAGTGCGTGCCGTCGATATTCGTTTTCATCGTGGAAAACCCATCGGCGAAGCTTTCAGCAACGAAACTTTGCGCGGCCAGATGGTAGCACTCGTCAAATTCGATCTTGCTGATCACGTGAAACAAACTGGGATAGCTCTCCATGCTGGCGGCATGCAGCACCACGCGGTCGAGCACCGGTTTCAAGCGTCCCAGGCGGCGCTCCGGCTCTTCGAGCGCTACCCGGCGGATAAGGCCGTGGACCTCATAACCGAGATTGAGAAGGTGTTCGGCAAGATAGCTTCCATCCTGTCCGGTGATGCCAGTGACGAGTGCTTTTTTTTTCATAACGATTTTCCTTGTCTCCGCAGCACGAGGGTACTGGCGCGTGTCGTTACGTGTCTTACGGAACCCCTTCCTAGTGTACGGCCAACTTCAATTGCGACACTAAGCCGTAGGTGTCTACGGTGCGCTGAGTGTAATGTGCCCAACTAAAGTTTCCAGCCTGGCGTGAAGTTGCCAAGCGTATCTCCGCCCATGTTTGCTGATCGGCATGCATGGCGATTAACTTTAGGATTTGATCGCTCCAGTCCTCCACCACATCCACCGGACAGTAATACGCGGCATCGCCGCCGACCTCCCGCAGCACCGGCAAGTCGCTGGCGACCATCGGCGTTCCGCACGCCATGGCCTCCACCACCGGCAGGCCAAAGCCCTCGCCACTGGACGGCAACAGCACCAGCGTGGCCCGGCGGTAAATAGCCGCCAGAGTGGCGTGCTCCAGATAAGGCATAACCAAGATGGCTCCGTTCAAACCCAGCCGGGTTGCCAGAGCGGCTTGCGGCTCAGTAAACCGGCCGCCGGCCCGAATCAAACGGGCTTCCGGCCTTTCGGCTTTCACTTGAGCAAACACCTCCAGCAGCGTTTCGACTCGTTTGCGCGGAACGGTGGAACCCACGTGTAGCAGGTCAATTGCGCCTTCCCTAGGCTGGCCAAGCAAGCGCGCCGCTTCAGCATCCGCCGCCGGATCGGGCGAGATTCCAAAGGCGGGATGCACGCCCAGCGGCGTCACGCTTACCTGGGCGGCCTGCAAAAGTCCCCACCGGGTGAGTTCCTCCTCGACCGTATGGGCGTCGCAAACCACATGGGCGGCGCGCTGTAGCCCGCTCAAAATGCGCCGCGACATGGCGCGGAAGGCGGGTGACCGAGGATCCCTCCCGGGCTCAATCAGGCAGCGGAAAGCATCCAGATCATGGCAGGTGACGATGGTGCGGGCGGGCGGAAGTTCGTGCGCCAAGTGGGCATAACTGTGATCGACAATGTGAAAGAGATCGAAGTCGTCCCGGATTTTCCGCAGCAGCCGGGGATACTCGTGGAACCGGTTCAGCAACTGATCAGCTTTCCGTCCAAACTTGCCGCCGGGCCCGGGCAATTGTCCCAGACGCTGTTTCATGGCGGGACGGATC
>JBBQUE010000182.1:0-6380 GCA_038212805.1 Bryobacterales bacterium
CTGCCGCAACTCCGGATCCGTCTCCGTCAGCATCGCGCGGCCTTCGTCCAGGTTGTGCTTTACGTGTTTGTACTCGCGATACTTGCCCACGGTATCGGAAAGCTCACTCTGCGCCTTGGTGACTTTGCGGTAAGCATCGGAATCGCTAATCACGACCGGGTCGGCCATCTGGGAGGTCAACTCGTCAAACCGGCGCTCCATTCCATCCAGACGTTGTGCGTATTCCATGATTATGCGATCACCAACTCCCCACCCTGTGCGCGCTCCAGATTCATCGCCCCTTCCAGGGCATGGATCGCGATCGCGGCCTGGTCGTCCGATGGCGGCTTGGTGGTCACCCGCTGCAGCCAAAGTCCGGGCGTGGTCAGCAATGCCAGCATGCTGCCCGGACGCTTCGCCGCGAAGCGGATCAGTTCATAGCTTAAGCCCACCACCAGCGGCAGCAATGCCAGCCGGGCCACAAACCGCGCCACGAAGCCATCGAACGGCAGCAGCGCGTAGATCACCATCGAAATCAGCATCACTACAATCAGGAAGCTGGTGCCGCAGCGCGGGTGGAAAGTCACAAAGCGCTGGGCGTTCTGCACCGTCACAGGCTGGCCGGATTCGAAATTGAAAACCACCTTATGTTCCGCGCCATGATATTCAAACACCCGCCGGATATCTTTCATGCGCGATAGCACTGTCAGGAACGCCAGGAATAGGACAATGCGTATAACGCCATCCACCATATTGATGGCAAACCGGCCGTTCATCGAAGGTACGCGATGCCCTAGTTGCGTCGCCAGAAACAGGGGCACAAACTTGTATAAGAAGATAAAGAACGCCAGCGAGAACGCCAGGTTCAACCCCATCATCCAGGACGAGACTTCCACCGGCTTCGCCGCGGGCTTCCCATTTACCGAACCCTCATCCAGCATGGCATTGGCCGAAAACCGCAAAGCCTTCATTCCCAGCCACATAGCCTGCCCCAGAGTCCCCAGCCCGCGCAGCACCGGATACTTAAAGATGGGATACTTCTCTGAAACCCTGCCCAGCGGAGCTTCTTCGGTGACAATTTCGCCGCTGGTCTTGCGGACCGCCACGCAGTAACTGTGCGGGGCGCGCATCATCACGCCCTCCATCACGGCTTGGCCCCCAACCAGCGTCGTCTCCTCTCCGCTTTCAAGCACGGGCAACAGCTGAATATGGGCGCTAAGGCGTAGAAAACTTCGGATTGACAATGGGATTCTCCGTTTCCAGTATAACGCGGGGTCTTTGCACCTACCTTCCATGGGACTAATCCGCCGGTAAGGTTACCGGCGGGAAGACTAGTCGGGCCAGGCTATGAATGAACGGTTAGCCCGCCGTGGGGCGGGGTAGAGTGCGGGGTAAATATTATTGTCGACGGGCGCAGTCCGCCGTCGGACGTGCGCGCCAGGAAATCGGCATGGAGGGTTGCGCACTTCCCGTTGCTCGGCATTTTGCCACTCAGCGACGTCTCCGAAGAGCAGGTGTGACAGGACTCCGCGAGGCATCGAACTTCTAGACCATCCTACAGCCTGCGGCTAAAGACGGCGTAGTCGAGGCTGCCGAAGAAATCGCGGCGGAAATCTTCCGGCAGGGATGCCAGGGATGGCATGCTGTCGATGGCGGGTTCTAACCGGACCACGTCAATCCGCCCAAAGCCAGCCTCTTCCAGGTAGAAGGCTAGCAACTGCGGGGGCAGCGGCTTGGCGTGCGTGGGATCCAGATAGAAGTGCCTGGCAAAGATGGCCAGGCATTCGGGGTTAGGGGTTTCGAGAGCGAAGAGCGCTCCGGGCTTGAGCTTGGCATGGGCCAGGGCGACGAACTCCGGCACCTGAGCGGGTGGCAGATGCTCTACCAGTTGCATGGCAACGATTCCGCCTAGCGAGGCGTCGGGCTGATCGCCGAGAAAGCTGAAGAGATCGGCTTTTTCCGCTTGCAGTCCTTTGCGTTGGCACCAGGCGATGCATTCGTCATTAAGATCAATCCCCCGCGCGGAGATCCCAGCTTCACGGAAGGCTTCTAGCAGTTCGCCGCGGCCGCAGCCGATGTCGAGCACGTCGCTCGCGCCTTGGAACCGGTCAGTGTAAAGCGCAACGTTGCGCCTGACGTACTCTTCCGAGCCCCGGAATTTGTCCGCGTGCTTAAGCCAGTCCACGCTCGAAGGTTCGGCTGTTGGCGGCGCTTGGGGACGCAGGGAGGCGGTCTTCTGGCGCATCAGCCGCAGTTCCGCATGAATCACCGTTTCGTATTCCACCCGCACCTTTTCCATGTCCGCCCACAGGCGTTTCTGAATATCGGCGGAGGCCCGGTCCAGCGCTCCCTGGAAGTCGGCATGCAACGTGGTCATACGCTCGCGGTGGGTTTCGTCCTGCAGCGTAACGCGGTGCTGCCAGGCGCCTTGGAGATCGGACAAGCTGCGCAGGAATTGGATCTCCGTGGCGGATAGCCTGCGCTCCCACTCCTGACGCCATTGGACCCAATGGTCGCGCACATCCTTGAGCTCGCGCGCTTCTCCGGTCAGTACGTGAGAGTCTTGGTGGACCTGCTCGATGCGGGCTGCCAGGGCGGCGATCGCGCGGTTATTCTGGTTCAGCGCTTCGATGGCTGCCTGGACGCAGTTCATGGTGGCGCGGTTGAACTCCACCTGTTCCCGCACGTGCCAATCCAGAGCCCGCGCCACCAGGCGCTTCCCCTTCTGGAGGATGGCGTTCATGGCCCCGCCAGCACGCGGGTTTACGATCCCAATGCTAGCAACCTTACCCTCCGCTGAATCCCGCGCATGCAGCAAGGGAAGCAAGTTCGGCAACGGGATGTCGCCCATCGCTGAGCCGCTTGGATAGCGGGCGCGAACACGGTCGCGAATTTCCTGTAACGCCGCGCTCAGGCCGTCTTGTTCCATACCGCGGTGACCTTGCTATACACACCGCCACGGGGCGTGAAATCGCCTACCACTTTGGCCTGCACCGGCTGCGCCGCCTTGACGACGTCGTTCAGAAAGCGGTTCACCACGTTCTCCTGAAAGATACCCAGGTTGCGGTACGCCAGCATGTACATCTTCAGCGACTTCAACTCCAGGCACAGCTTGCCGGGCGTGTAAGTCAGGATGATGTTGCCGTGATCGGGCAGGCCGGTCCTGGGACAAACGGAGGTAAATTCCGGCAGCGAGATTTCGATTTCATAGCCGCCAAACTGATTGAGCCAGGTTTCGATTTCGGGCAACGGCGCGTCCAAGCCCGACTTGGCGTGGTCTTCGGTGTAGTCACTGCTCATTGCGCCTCCAGGTGGCGGGCCAGCATATCGAGAAATAACCCGACGTCCGTCACCACGCCGACAGCTTGGCCAGTGCCACGGTCGCTGACCTTGGTGGCCACCGCCGGATTAATGTCGACACACACGATCTTCACCCAACTGGGCAACATGTTGCCGACCGCGATGGAGTGCAGCATGGAGCCCAGGCACAGCACCACGCCCGCGCCTTTCAGGTGCTGCGCATAAGCGTCCTGTGCCTGGTTCATATCGGTTATGGTGTCGGGCAGGGGGCCATCGTCGCGCAGGCTGCCCGCCAGCACAAAGGGTACGCGGGCGCGCACGCATTCGTACATGATGCCGCTGGTGAGGCGTCCGCTATTTACCGCGCCTTCGATATTGCCGGCGTGATAGATGGCGTTGATGGCGCGCATATGGTTGCGGTGGCCATGCTCTTCCTGGCGGCCATCGGAGGCGCGCACGCCCAGCGAAGTTCCCAGCAGCGCCAATTCAATATCGTGCACGCCCAGCGCGTTGCCGCACAGCAGCGCATCCACTAAACCCTTGCGGATCAGCGCGGCGAGGGGCGCCACGCCACCGGTGTGGATCACCACGGGTCCGGCGACGACGATTATTTTCAGGCCGTCGGCGCGGGTTTGTTGCAGCAGCGCGGCGGTCTGGCGAACGGCGGTTTCCACTTGGCGTTCGGAAGAGATCCCGTTGCTCATGAAAGCGAACGAGAGGCGGTCGCGCTCCTTCGCTTCAGGGATCACGCGAATGCCGCGCATGCCGACGACCACCACGTCCCCGGCGCGGATATCGCGCAAACGGCGGCAGAAGGCAGCTTCTTTTTCGATGACGATCACGGCATCCATACGCTGGTTCTGGACGTCCACCCATTGATGATCGCGGCGAATCTGGGTGCGGTGATTGGTGGTGGAATAGAAGTCCTCGGGCGGGCAGCGGTCCCGGTCCACCGCGCGAACTTCGGCGTCGCTCAGATCGACGGGAGAACAGCCCAGCCCCAGCAATCGCGATAGCAACTGCTGCATGTCGGCTTCCGTGGGTGTTTCCACTTTTAGCCTCAAAGACGACGGGTCGCCGTTGGTGCGGCCAATACGGAACTGCTCCACTTCGAAGCGGCCGTTGTATTCAACGACGGTATCGAAGATCTGCTCCATGATGTGAGAGTCGATCAGGTGGCCCTGCGCCTCTACGAGTTCGGTGACGTTCATTGCGCTATTCCTAGCGTAGCTTACAGAGGGCGCAACTCACCTAAAACGGTGGGGATGAGTTCGCTCACCGTGGGGTGGATGTGCACGGCCCGCTGGAGGACCGTGTAGGGTGCCTTCGCATACATGATGTCGAGGATGCAGTGGATGGCTTCGTCGCCTTCCACGCCCAGGATGGCCGCGCCCAGAATCAGCTTGGTTTCCGCGTCCACCAGGATCTTCATGAAGCCCTGCGATTCCCCCTTCTCGACGGCGCGGCTTACCTTGGTCATGGGCCGACGTCCTATCAGCGCTGGACGTCCCGTTTTGCGGACTTCGGTTTCGGTCATACCGCAGCGGCCTAGTGGGGGGTCGATGTAGAGGTTGTAGGCCAGGATGCGATCGGACACGCGGCGCGGATCGTTATCCAGAATGTTGGCCGCCACAATTTCAAAATCGTTGTAGGACGTGTGGGTGAAAGCCCCCTTGCCATTG
Organism: Bryobacterales bacterium; assembly: GCA_038212805.1. Lineage (GTDB taxonomy): Bacteria > Acidobacteriota > Terriglobia > Bryobacterales > Bryobacteraceae > JANXQZ01. The sequence continues at coordinate 4,962 of JBBQUE010000182.1, forward strand.
CAATCGCCCAGCGCCCAGACACCCGGTACGGTGGTCTCCAGCATGTCGTTGGTTTGGATGTAGCCGTGGCCGTCCAGAGCGATGCCGGTGGTTTCCAGTCCCATGTCGTCGGTATTGGGGCGGCGGCCGGTGGCAATGAGAAGATGGGAGCCGACGACGGCGGGGCCGGAACTCGATTGCACTTCGATGTCTCCGCCGGATTGCGAGACACGGATATTAGAGGCGTTCAGGCGAATGTCGATGCCTTCGTTCACCAGAATGTCGCGCACACCGTCTGAAATATCTTCGTCTTCGCGGTAGATCAGGTGAGCGGCATGCTCAAACACCGTGACTTCGCTTCCGAAGCGACGGTACATCTGGCCGAACTCCAGGCCGACGTAGCTGCCGCCGATGATGATCAGGTGGCGGGGCAGGAAGTCCACGTCCATCATGGAGACATTGGTGAGGTAGCGGACCGCGTCCAGGCCCGGGATGGGCGGGACAGTGGGACGGCCGCCGGTGTTGATGAAGATGCGGGGCGCGGTGAGGTGCGCACCGTCGACCGAAACTTCGTGATCGCCCACGAAGCGGGCCTGGCCGGTGTAGACCGTAATGCCGGGCGCAGTCTTCAGCCAGCCTTCCAGACCCGTTCGCGACGCACCCGAGACCTGATCCTTGCGGGCTTTCACGGCTTTCATATCAACGCTGATGGGGCCGGCGATGTTGACTCCAAAGTCGGCTGCGCGGCGGGCGACGTAGGCGGTGCGGGCGCTGGCGACCAGGGTCTTGGTAGGGACGCAGCCGTTGTTGACGCACGTGCCTCCAAAGAGCCCGCGCTCAATGATGGCAACCTTTTGGCCCGCTTTGGCTAGACGTCCGGCCAGAGACGGCCCGGCCTGCCCGGTACCGATAATGATCGCATCGAAGGGGGTAGCAGCTAACATATTTCGACTATAACAGCGCGTGAACGTGCGCCCGCACCGCGGAGGCCAGACCGGTGAGGCTATACCCCCCTTCGAGAACCGAGACCAGTCGTCCGCCGGCGTGTTTGTCGGCAATCTCCAAAGCGACGCTTGTGAGGTCGGTGAAGTCTTCGTCGGTCAGGCGGAAGTGGCCCAGCGGATCGCCCAGGCGCGAATCGAACCCCGCGGAAAGCATCACCAGATCGGGCTGGAACCTGTCCGCCGCGGGAATCAACCGGGTGCGGATGGCGCCCAGAATTTCCTCCCGGCCCGCGCCCGCGGGGAATGGCAGGTTGATGGTGCAACCCGCGCCTGCGCCCTCTCCGGTTTCGCCGGCCGCGCCAGTGCCGGGATACCAGGGGCTTTGGTGCGTGCTGCAAAACAGGACGCTGCCATCGTTATAAAAAGTATCCTGGGTGCCGTTGCCGTGGTGGACATCCCAATCCAGAATCAACACGCGTTTCGCCCCGTGTTTGGC
>JBBQUE010000183.1:0-6366 GCA_038212805.1 Bryobacterales bacterium
CGTGGATGAATCGGTGATGTGGGGCGAGTATTTCTTTGTGGAAGCGCTGGAACTGGCGCTGCGGCTAATCTAAAGGAGACCATCGATGAATTGGTTGTTGATCCCAGCGCTGGGCGCTGCCATGCTGTTTGGCGAAATGTCCGGCCAGGCGGCTAGCGCCAAGGCTTATTCGAACGTGGAGTTTGCCAGGCCCGACGGTAAGCCGTTGCTGCTGGACGTCAGCATCCCGAAGGGCAAGGGGCCTTTCCCCGCCGCAATTATCGTGCATGGCGGAAGCTGGAAAAACGGGGACAAGACCACTTATATCAAGCCCCTGAAGCCCTTGCTCAGCGACGCCGGCTACGCGTGGTTTTCCATCGATTACCGCCTGGCACCGGCCTACACGTTCCCGGCCAACATGAACGACGTGGAGAACGCAGTCAAATGGGTGAAGGCCAACGCCCGCAAATACCATGTGGATAAGAAGCGCCTGGTGCTGATCGGGGAATCCGCGGGTGGCCATCTGGTGGCCATGGTGGGAGCGCAGAACAAGCCGGAGAGCAGCGTGGCCGCCGTGGTGGATTTCTATGGCCCGAATAATCTGTCGCTGCTCCCGCAGTTTCTCAAAGCCCCGCCGGACGGCGTCCGTGAGCTGTTGAACATCACCGAATGGAACGATCAATCGAAGAAACTACTGGCGGATGCCTCCCCCCAGGCCTTCGTCCATAAGGGAATACCGCCCTTCCTTTTCATTCACGGCACGGCGGATATGCTGGTGCCCCCCACGTTTTCGCCCATGATGTGCGAGGCCATCAAGAAGGTGGACGGCACCTGCGAAGTGGTGAACGTGCCCGGCGGCGTGCATGGCATGGAGAACTGGGAAGGCAAGCCCGGCCAGACCGATTGGAAGCCCATTATGACGGCGTGGCTTGACAAAACCGTGAAAACAAAGCCGCGCTCCAAATAGCATATACTGCGAAGGCTCCCCCCAAAGGAGGGCCTGATGCTGATTGGAATATTGCTTGGAACCTTAGCCTGGTTCGTATTGCGTTTTGTGATCGGCGGGATCTACACCGTCGATCAAAACCAGCGCGCCGTAAAGACCAGCTTTGGCCGCGCCGAACGCGTGCCCGCGAAGACTACGCTGGACGACCCCATCTCTGAATGTCTGCGCGAGGAAGAGCGCGCCCGCTACGCCTACCCCCAAGTGCGCGTCATCCCGCCCGGCGGTCCCTACTTCAAAATGCCCTGGGAAAAGATCTACAAGGTTTCTATTTCCACCGTCACCATGAACATGGCGATCGACCTGGAAGACCCCCAGGCCAACAACCGCGGGGCCATGCTGGATGCCGTCACCAAGGATCAACTGAACACCGGGCTCACCGGCCAGATCCGCTATCATGTCAGCGAAAGCAATCTCTACGCCTTCCTGTTCGCCATCAAGAAACCCATGGTGCATGTGATGGCGTACTTCGTTTCCGTGCTCCGCCAGAAGATTGCGAATTTCGAAGCCAAACCGCTCAACGTGGATCCCGCCGACAAGGCGGTGGTCGCCAGTGCCACGGGGTTGGGTGGCGAAGTGATGGGCGTATCTATCAATGACCTGCGCAAGAACCTGCGCGACCTGAACGAGTATATGGATAACGAGTGCCGCTCATCCGCCGCGCGCTACGGCGTGGTGCTGGACGCATCTTTAATCACTGGAATCGACCCTCCTGCCGAGGTGGAATCGGCACTCGCCGCCATCAATACCGCCCACAACCAGGTATCCAGCGACATCAGCCTGGCCCAGGCCGCCGCCGACCAGAAGATTGTGCAATCGCGCCGCGCGGTGGAAATCGAAACGTTGAAAGCCCAGGCCGAAGTGGAACCCCTGATGCGCCTGGCAGCAGAACTCTCAGACCTGCAGGCGGCGGGCTCCGGAACGCTGGAAGCTTATCTCCGCAACGTACGCATGAAGCTGTTTACGAAAGCACAGGATGTCTACCTGGAGGTACGCCGATGAGCGATTTTGGCACCATCATAACCACCGCGATTGGCACTATGATCTGCCTGTACATCGGGGTTCCGGTGTTCCTGTTTCTAACGCGGGTGCTGGGCCTCTACGCCATTGTGGAGGAGCGCACCTACCGCGTTTACACCTTGTTCGGCAAAGTAGTGGGCACCATCGATCAGCCCGGCTTGCACTTCCTGCCGTCCGAACTCGGCTTGGCCGCATTGGGGATTTCGTTCTTCGGCAAATGTTACGTATTGGACATGCGGCTGGATCAGGAATACCGGCGCAGTGAAGCCGTGAACTCGGAAGAAGGCGCGCCCATGGGCATCGGCATCTGGTACGAAATGTGGATTAGCGACCCCGTCAGTTACCTGTTCAAGAATACCGATCCGCGCGGCTCCCTGCGCGCCAACGTCAGCAACGCCACGGTCCGCTGTCTCAGCAACATGCCGCTGGCGCAGATGCTGGAAACGCGCCAGCAAATGAGCCAGACCGTGCGTGCTGAGGTCTCCGCTCAGTCGCGCGAATGGGGCTATCAGCTTGGCTCAGTGTACATCCGCAAAGTACATTTTCGAGATGCCGGGATGATACATCAGATCGAAGAAAAGGTGGTCAACCGGCTAAGGCAGGTCACGTCCGCGATTCGCCAGGGTGGCGCGAACCAGGTGAGTGTGATCACCAGTTCGGCCGAGCGCGAAGCCTCCATCGAGTTCGCCAAGGCGTCCGCGATCCGCCCGAATACGCTGGGCCAGGCGCTGAAGCAAATCGCGAAGGAACCAGCCGTAGCCAGCGCGCTGTTCGACATTTTGGAGACGCAGCGGATTCTGGATAGCAATGCGCGCCTCACGTTGCTGGGCGCAGGATCCCATAGCCGCGTTCTTTCTGATTTGTTGGCGGCCGAGACGGCACGACCGAAAATTGTGACGCCGCCGATCTAGGATTGGACTGCGATGTCACAAGGCAGAGACGAAATCGTGCGGAGGCTGGTCCTCAATTCAGTCTGCGATGACTATGAAAACATCGATCAGGTCATTCTCCCCGATCTCGCAAAGAACGGAACCCGGCTAGGTTTTTCGAACCGATAGCCTAGCCCGAAACGGGCGCGTCTGTTTCAGCGCTTCCATGTCCTCGGCCATGTCCAGTAACTGCAGCTCCAGGCTCTGGTTCTTGTCTTTACTCTGACATCGCAGGCAGGCTTGCGGTGCCATACTGGTGGCAAAAAAGGCTACGATGTCACCCGTTGGCACCAGAATCACGATCGAGCCGGGAAAAAGAGGCGGAAAGCCTTGCATCCGCGGACTTCGCATTACTGTATGGGACGTGCTCGGGTGGCTCGGCGCTGGAATGGCTGAAAACGAGGTTCACGATGAACATCCGGATCTCGAAAAGGCCGACTTCCCAGCCGTGTATCACTACGCGGCAGAAGTAGGCCGCAAAGCCAACCTTGGGTGAAACTGCTTCTCGACGAAAACCTGTCGCCGCGTCTGGTAACACGGTTAAGCCTCCTTTTTTCCGGATTAACGCATGTGCGCGAAGTTGGACTCAGGCAAGCAGAGCGATCAATAAATCTGGGACTGGGCTGGGGACAACGCGTTTGCGATCATCACCACTGACGCCGACTTCGTAGCTCTGGCTCAGCGTCATGGCTGGCCGCCGAAGGTCGTCCACCTTGAGCAGTGCGACTTCCCGTTGCGGGTAATCGAAGATTGGCTGCGACGAACTGCGGTCCGAATCTCCGAGTAACGACACCGCTGGGCGACTCTCGCTCCGCTTTACGCCTGGGACGGAGACCCGCTAGCCCGGTCTAGCGTGCCAAGTGGCGGTACTCGCCTGCAAGGGCAGCAAGGCCGGGACGCCTTAATGCAAACCGATGACATACCGTCGCCCATGACGGATGCGTAAGACATAAACGACGTCGCCCTCAATGGTAAACAAGATGCGATAGACGTGTGGCTTATGGCCATACAGCAGTTGGCGCATTTCAAAGGGCACGGATACGTTTTCGGGGGCCAGCTTGCATCGCGTGGGGAACTCGGCAAGGGAAGCCATGGCTTCCTCCAGCTTTAGGAACCAGCGTAACCCAGCCTCACCTGCATATTGCGAAACCAGCCAGTCAAGAATGGTGTTGGCGTCCTGCTCGGCCTGTGGGGTGATCTCAACGCGGAAAACCATGCTGCTCGCGGAGTTCGTCCATGAATTGATTGGCGGGCCGCGTGCGCCCGGCTTTTACGGCCGCATAAGCCGCGGTCACGGCACCAACGGTCTCGGTGTAATCTTCACGTTCCCATTCCAAATAGACCGCGAGAGCATCATCGAGCACAGCGGCGGTGTCTTGGCCATAACGTTGCGCGTAGGCTTCGAGTTGCGCTTTGCGCTCGGGTTTGATCACAACAACATCCATGCTCCCAAGGTAGGAAGTTCGTCAGCCCATGTCAACTGGCGCTGACGGTACGTACGATTCACGCGCGTCTCTCAGGAAAAATCGCGGTGGCGTGAGGTCAAATATTAGGGTACGGGCGAGCTCCTAACGCCGCTAGCGATACAGTGCTAGTCGCGGTCGCCGGCTCGGCGGCGGTAAGTTCATTGAGGGCATCGAGAGCGTAGGCCCGGCTTGCAGTGCCGTCCTGGTAATTACCATGTCACCGGTTGGCACCCGAATCACGATCAAGCCGGGAAAAAGAGACGGAAAGCCTTGCATCCGCGGACTTCACATTACTGTATCGGACGTGCTCGGGTGGCTCGGCACTGGAATGACCAGCCGTGTATCGCTCTGCGGCAGAAGTAGGCCGCAAAGCGATCCTCGGGTGAAACTGCTTATCGCCGAAAACCTGTCGCCGCATGTGCGCGAAGTTGGACTGAAACAAGCAGACGTTCAACAAATCTGGGACTGGGCTCGGGACAACGCGTTTGCGATCATCGCCACTGACGCCGGCTTCATAGCTCTGGCCCAGCGTCCTGGCTGGCCGCCGAAAGTCGTCCACCTCGAGCAGTGCAGGCTTCCCGTTGCGGGTGATCGAGGATTGGCTGCGGCTGGGCTACTCTCGCTACGCTTTACGCCCTCGGAATACTGCAACCAGGTACTAACTCGAAACCGGCGCGAAGTGTTCGCGCAGCTTGCGGGTAGCCACTGGCCCAATCGCCTGAATCAATTCGGCATCGCTAGCCGCGCGTACCCGCTCACTGCTTCCAAACTCACGGAGCAGCTTCGCCACGGTCTTCTTCCCAACTCCGCGGATTTCCTCCAACTCCGAAGTCAGCCGGACCGCGTTGCGTCGCGTGCGGTGGAAGGTGACAGCAAACCGGTGGGCCTCATCGCGGATGGTCTGTACCAAGTGCAGAACCGGGTTGCGGTGGTCCAGCACCACGGGCTCGTCCTCCTGCCCGTACACATAGATGATCTCTTCGCGCTTGGCAATAGACGCCAGCGGCTGGTTCAGAATACCGATGGCTTCCAGCGCATCCGCGGCGGCATGTAACTGCCCCAGTCCGCCGTCGATCAGAATCAGGCTGGGCATGGGCGCGCTTTCCGCTTGCAGCCGCGAATAGCGCCGCGTCACTACTTCACGCATCGACGCGAAATCGTCGTTGCCCACCACGGTCCGGATGATGAACTTGCGATAGTCGGCCTTCTTCATGCGGCCGTCCTCCCACACCACCATGCTGGCCACCTTGTCGGTCCCCTGGATGTGCGAAATGTCGAAGCACTCCACGCGATTGGGCGGCTCCGCCAGATTCAGGGCGTCCTGCAGGGCCTCTCCCATGGCCTTCGACGAAGGCTTCAGCACGCGGAAACGGGCATGAAAGCTGTGCTTGGCATTGGTCTCCACCAAGGCGTGCATGGCTTTCTTCTGGCCGCGCTGCGGGGTGTGGATCTCCACTTTGTAGCCGCGCTTCTCGCCCAGGAATTCCTCCAGCTCAGCGCGATCCTCAAAGTCGGCAGGAGCATGGATGATGCCGGGAATGTACTGCTGGTCCAGATAGATCTGCTTCAACAGGGACGCGAAGAATTCCGACGGTTCGAAGTCCACCTGGTCCTCCCAAAAGAACTCTCTGCGATCGACAATCTGCCCGTTGCGCAGGTGGAAGAGATTCACAGCCACCAGCGGGGCCTCGGCGTAATAGGCGAAGATGTCGATATTTTCGCCTTCAGCGGCGGCGATTTTCTGCTTCTGCTCCATCTCTTCCACGGTGTTGATCAGGTCGCGCAGGTTGCCGGCTTCCTCGAAGCGCTCATCCTCGGCGGCCGTGGCCATGCGCACCCGGAGTTCGTCCGACAAATCACGCAGGCGGCCGTCCAGAAACAGGCGGACATTGCGGACGTGATCGGCATTAATGGCATCCGTGGTCAGCCCCTGGACACAAGGCCCCAGGCATCGGTGGATGTGGTACTG
>JBBQUE010000184.1:0-6352 GCA_038212805.1 Bryobacterales bacterium
ATCAACATTGACAAGATATCGCGAGTGAACAGATCCCGTAAATCTATAATCTCCCGTAACTAAAAAGACGTATCCACTTGGAGCAGCGGGAATTTCATCGTACCCGTATAGAATGCTTTTTGAGCAAGCCGTAACATAACCGATGAATCCTTGCCCACCGAATACAGCATGACGGGCCGCTCAAATTCGGCTACAACTTCCCGGAGAATGTGGATGCCTTCCGCTTCAAGAGCGCGTAGGTGCGGAAGTGTGGCCATACCTAGCATGATACTACGCCTCAATGTTGATCGACTTAGGGGTGTTTGCTGTAGATCATAAACATATGAAAGTCGCACGGGAGAGGTTTGGGCAGGGGAGCCTTTGAGGGGCAGGGAATCAGCCTGCCCCCTCCAGGAGTAGACGGCGGGCTAGAAGTAGAACTTACCCACGAGTTGGATATTCCGCTCGCCTTGAGAACTGCGGATCTGTCCAAACAGCGGCGACGTGATGGTCTGCGATGCCGGGCTCAGGAAGATCGGCGTGTTGGCCAGGTTAAAAGCCTCTCCACGCAGTTCGAAGTACCGCCTTTCGCTAACGTGGAACTGCTTGCCCAGCGAGAGATCCATGCGCGTGAGACCGGCACCGCGCACGATTCCTACCCCGGCGTTGCCGAAGGTGAACGGTGCGGGCACGGCGTAAGCGGATAGATCCAGGTAGGAAGCGCCTGGGCCAATCTGGTGCAGGTCATGCGGGGTGCCGACCACATTGGCGCGGAAGCTGCGGGCGCCCGTGCCGGAGGGGTCGCCGCTCACCTTGATGGTCAACGGGAAACCGGTATGCGCGGTGAAGATGCCGCCCAGTTGCCAGCCACCCACCACGGCATCGGCCAGCTTATTCATGCCGGACCCGAACTGCTTGCCCTTTCCGATCGGGAGTTGGTACACCGACGAAATCACCATGTTGTGGGTGACGTCGATGTAGCTGTTGCCCCATTCCGATTTGCGGTCGTACAGGTTTTGCACATAAGCAGACTGGGGACCCGCCTGTGCGCCTGCCCCGTAGTAGCCGATGGAATCGGTCTGGGCCTTGGAATAGGTGTACGCCACCTGGTATTCCAGGCCAGCAGAGAAGCGCTTCTTGAACGTGGCCTGCAGGGCGTTGTACTTCTGATTGCCGTTCGATTCCGTGCCGGAGATCTGGCTGATGGCGTTCTTCAAAGTGGGATTGCCGGCCAGGTAGGGTCCGGGAACCACCACGCCATTGATCAACTGCTTTTGGAAGTAAGGGGTCGCCACCATCAAATGCGTACCATGCTGTCCCACGTAACCTAATGTGACTACGTTGTTATGGGGCAATTGATACTCGGTGGAGAAATTCCACTGCTGGGCGTTAGCCGGCCGGACGTGGGGATCCCACAGCCGGAGGGTCGCGCCTTTGAAAGGATCCTTGGGGTTCAGGCCCGAAAGTCCCTGATCCAGCGTTACGCCCGGCAGAAAATCGGTCGGCGTATTGTAAAGCGACTGGAACTCAGAATTCAGCGGAGGATTCAGCGGCAGACGCAAATTCGTGCCAGTGCCTTCGAGGAATGAAGAGATGGTGTAAGCGCCCCGCACCACCAGCTTCTTGTGGAACATGATGGGGTTATAAGCGAAGCCCAGGCGCGGCTGGAAATCCTTCTTGAACGGCGCATACAAAGCCCGGCTGTTGCCGTCCTTGCCCGCCAGCAGGATCTTGCCCGTGAATTCTTCGAAGTTAACCTGCCGGTCCTTCACCTCTACCCACGGTGAGTGGTATTCCCAGCGCAGTCCAATGTTCAGGGTCAGGCTGTCGGTGATGCGCCAGTCGTCCTGGCCGTAGAAGCCCAGGATAGAACCGCGTTGTCCCCAGGTTCCCGTGCTCAGGCCGCGGCCCAGGTCAGTGGGCAGGCCTAGCAGGAAATCGGCCTCGCCAATCTGCGTGCCGGCGGGGTTCGCCGCGTTCGCTGCCGTAAAACGCCCGGAGAAGCTGATATAGCCCGTGCGTCCGTTGTTGCCCGCGTAAAAGGTGTTCAACTGCTGGCGCAGGAACTGGCCGCCGGTTTTGATCATGTGGCGTCCGCGCACAATGGTCAGGTTGTCAGCGTAGTGGTAGGTGGTGTTCGCGAAAACCTGCTGCGCCCCAATGTTTGCGTTGCCAAGGTTGCTGGCATAAGCGAAACCCTGGAGTGAAAGCAGCCCCTTGCCAGCATTCTGGATGCCCACTTTGGTGGCGATATCTCCCAGACCCTTGTCCGCGCCGCCGTTGTAAATCAGGATGTTGTTCACCCCCACCCGTGCCTCATTCACTAGCGTGGGGCTGAGCGTGCGGGTCCAGTTGATCACGCCATTTTGGAAGGGCGATTGGTTGAAGCCGTTGTAAAACAGCGGGAAACTGTTGAGGCTGGGCTGATCCTGCCGCCCATGCGAATAGCGCGCCGAGTAGTAATCCTTGTCAGTGGGACGCCAATCCAACTTGATGTCTCCCTGATCGCTGTTAATGTAGCTGGCGTTGGCGTACCTGACATTGTTCGTCAGCGCATCGCTGGTGGCCAGGGGATACAACGAAGCATCGTTGATCAGCTTCGAAGCCGCCGGGCTCAACAGACTGGCCGGAATCACGTTATTCGGAAACGGCGAGCGCGCCCCGGCCGTGGTCACCGAGAACGGATTGAACAGTTGCACCGGCTTGGCCAAGGCCAGCAGCGATGAGAAGTCGCCCTTACGCCAGGCGGTAGGCAGGACAGACGCGGTGCTCAACTGCGTCGGAGTTGCTTGCCGGAGACCTTGATAATCGGCAAAAACGAATAGCTTGTCCTTGAAGATGGGTCCGCCAAAAGTCCCGCCAAACTGATTCCAACGCTGCGGGGACCTAGACAGGCCTTGCCAGTTCCGGCCCCAGTTCCCGGCGTTCAGCTTATCGTTCCGGAAGTCCTCAAACACGTTTCCGTGGTAGCTGTTCGTACCGGATTTGATCACCACGTTGATAATGCCGCCCTGGAAATTGCCGAACTCGGCGGAGGCGTTATTGGTGATCATCTTGAATTCTTCAATCGCATCCAGGTTCGGCTGGTAAGCGGTCAGGTTGTCGGAGACCTGGTTGTTATCCACGCCGTCCAGCAGGAAATTATTGGACTGCTCGCGGTTTCCGTTCACGAATGGGCGTCCACCGCCTCCCCCGCGGACTCCGTTATTGAAACTGGCCGGGTCAGGCGTGGTTACCCCCGGGGCAAGCAGCGTCAGCGCAATTGGATTGCGGCTGATCAGCGGCGTGTTGACGATGGTATTGGCATTGATCACCGAGCCCACTTGCGTAGTGTCAGTCTGCAAAACGGCGCTATCGGTAGATACCGTAACGCTCTCCGTAATAGCGCCCACGGTTAACACCACGTCCACGCGCGCCCGTTGGTTCAGTTCTAAAACCAGGCCGGGATTGCTATAGACTCTGAAACCGGGAGCCTCCACGCGAAGCTCATAGCGTCCAACCGGGACGCGGGGAAAAGCATAAATGCCGTCGGCATTGCTTTTGGTGGGAAATTCAATGCCGCGGTCCATATCCTTGGCCGTCACCGATGCATTGGCAACGGATGCCCCGGAGGGATCGGTCACGCGGCCTGTGATACCGGCGCTAATTTCCTGCGCGGATATTGGAAGCGTGAACAGGCACGCAACCGCAATTGTGGCGAGAAACGTTTTCTGGTACATAAAAGACTCCTTCATTACCCAATAGTTTACTAGTTATCGGATCGAAAAGTCGGACGGTTTCCACGCTTGGCTTCGTTTTCACGTTTGTGGTTCACCCGCCGCGTGGTCTCTCCCGTATCTGAATCGGGCCCTTCCACCTTCGCTCCGTTTTCGAGTAAACACTGGCATAGCCACCGCCAAGGCCGGTGAGAGCGAATTGCATCGGTTCGCCCCGCTGCAATCCGCGCAACCATCCTCAGAATTAGCCTCGGGTGCTCAGCAGTCTTAACAGTTCCTTCATGGATTGGTGCGACGATGCCACCTGCGTTTCCCCGAAAATGTGAGTCTCCAGTTCCAGCTTGCCCTGAAACCCATCGCGGTCCAGGGCCTGGATGATGGCGGGCCAATCCTGCTTTTCCGGATAATCCAGTAAGCTCTTGCCCTTCACATGTACGTTCCACATCCGGTCGCGCGGAACCGCATCGTACCCATCGGGAAACGGCTTCTCCCCCAACGGCAACGCATTGAGCGAATCCCAGTTCATGCCCACGTTCGAAGGCAGCAACTTCATCAGCTTGGCGGTTTCGGCGCAAGTGCCGGCGTTCTGCGACGCCTCATTCTCAATCAGCATCCGGACGCCGTCTTTCTCCGCGATATGCGCCATCTCGCCAATCACCTCGGCCAGGCGCGGGAAAATGCTTTCGGGCTCCGCCACGCGCGAAAAGGTGAAGATGCGCAATGAGGGACACTCAAAGATTTGGCTGGCGGCGATGCCTTTGCGGAGGTCGGTCAGGCGGCGATCGAACTGCGCCTGATCCCGAATCTGGCGCTTTTCCCGGATTTCCGGCGTCTCGGGAGTACGGCGCTTCGGTTCCGTGCCCGGAAGGCTGAACTTCAGGAACGGGGTATCCATGAAAGCGATCCGGATGCCAGCCTGCTTGAACTCCCTGGCAGCCCGGCGCAACTCCGCCGGTTCCAGTTCTACATAAGATTTGCTCTTGCCCCACGTCCCCGGGACAGACCGCAGCGAGAGCCACTCCAGCCCGTACGTCTGGGCGAACTCAATCGCCTCTTCAGGTGAGCGGGCGGCTTCGTCGGTGATAGCGCTCACGCGAGAGCGATCCAGTTTCGTCGTGGCTGCGAAGGCGGGCAGTGCCGCGGCCACGGCGGTGGTCAGAAAAGTACGTCGATTCATGGGAGCAATCTGAGTCTACGCCACTTTGCGCAGTCGGCTCACTCGTCCCACCTCCACCCACTCCACCACGTAGATGTTGCCGGCATGGTCAAAGCACGCGCCGTGCGGGCAAACGAACTTGCCTGGCGTGAAATGGTCGCGGCTCATCTTGCGCGTTTCCATGTACTTGCTTTCGGAATCGTCGCCCAGGTGGACAATCACCTTGTTGTTCTTGTCCAGCAGGGTCACGCGCGCAAACAGATCGGGAATCAGCACGTCCCCGTTCTTGAACATGCTGAAGTGGCACGGTGCAGTTACGCCGTTGACGAAATCGATGTGCTTGCCGTCCAATGTGAAACGCTGCAGCCGCTTGTTGGCCCGGTCCGCGATCATCAGGTTGGCTTCCTTCCCGCGCGTGTCGCAAATAATTCCGTGCGGACACAGCAACTGGCCGGCTTCCTTGCCGGGTCCGCCAAACGTGCGGATGAACTCACCCTTGGAGTTGTACTGGTTGATATAGCTGGAACCATACCCGTCGCCCACGTAGACCTCCCCGTTGGGGGAGACGGGTAGGTTGGTTGGGCTGTACTTCAGAGGTTTACCATCCGGCATACCCTTGGCGTATGGTTCGGATTGCTTCGGGTAGGCCAGGGTGAATACCTCCTCGCCTTCTAAAGTGGTCTTCACCACCAGGGCCCGCTTGGTGTCGCACAGGTAAAGGAATTCGTCCTTGCCTTCTTTATGTATGTGCAGCCCGTGCGCGCCGCCCTGAAAATCCTTGCCCCAGCTTTTGATGAATTTGCCCTTGTGATCGAAAACCACCATGGTGTCATGGCTTTCGCTGGCTTTGTTCACCGTATGGTGCACATAAATCCGGCCATGGGAATCCTCGCAGACGCCATGGGTATTCCCGTATTGGATCGAGGCCGGAAGTTCGCCCCAATCGTGTGTCACTTCATATTTATGGGCCCCTTCGCCCACGATCGGCTTAGCGGTCCCCGATTTATTCGTCGCTCCCAAAATCAGCGGGGCAGCCAGCCCTGTCAAGAACGTCCGGCGTTGCAGTTCCATTAATCGACCTCACGGAGGAATTCCAATGTCACGGGCATTATACCCCCAGCGCGAATTGGTTCCAAGGCCAATTCTGAGGCCGCTACATTATGTAAAATACGTTACACAAGACCTAAGCTCATGGCCTGCCAGGCAAAAAACTATTCCCCAAAACATAAATGCCGTGATACGCTGGGAAGCATCAAGCCCTGTGGGCTACTGTGTAATTGTACTGGGACAAGACCCTAAAGTACTATTGCATCATTGGTTTAGATCAAAAATAGTACTGCCTTTCCGGTAGGGTTGGTCGGACTTTTGGGGGCGCTTCTGAGGTTTTTTCTTGACCCGTTTAAGTATTACTCCAGGCCTCTTCCGTACCAGTACCTCTCTCTGAAACACAGGAATGGACGATAGATAGTTTATGAATGAAGCTTCTACGGTAATTCAGGAA
>JBBQUE010000185.1:0-6305 GCA_038212805.1 Bryobacterales bacterium
GCCGCCCGACACGCCCACCACAATCTTGTCCTTCACCGCCAGCGGAGCCAGCGTCGCCCCATAGGATTCTTTGGTGGACGCCATCTCCTTGTTCCATACCAGCTTTCCAGTGGCGGCTTCCAAAGCCAGCACGTGCGCGTCCGGAGTGACCATGAACACGCGGTCGCCCAGAATCGCCAACCCGCGATTTACCGTGCCGCAGCACAGCTTCACGCCCTCCGGCAGCGGGTACTTGAACTGCCAAAGCTGCCGTCCGCTACGCGCGTCCACGGCATAGGCCAAACCGTTCGCCGCCGTGAAATACATCACGCCGTCCACTACCAAAGGCACGGTTTCAAACGCGCCCGATTGCCCGGTTTGGAACTGCCATTCCAGGCGCAGATCCTTCACGTTCGCGGTGTTTACCTGATTCAACGCGCGGTAGCGTTGCGCCCCATAATCGCCCCAATAGGTCAGCCAGTTGCCCGGCTCCTTCGCGGAGTTCACAATGCGCTCAAAGCTGACCGGTTGGGCCGCGGCCGTGCCCATACCCAACAACATCAAAAAGCTCAACCGTCTCATTTGATTCCCCCCGCCTTCTTTACCGTGGCGGACGAATCCACCGGAGCCCGTAACGACGCCAAATATGCCACCAGATTATCCAGATCCGCCGCCGCCAGCTTGGTGTACGCCGGCATCAGGGATTGCGTCTCATACACCACTTCCCGCAGATCCGCCTTATCGAACATGCGGATTTTCTGAGACCGCTCGCGCATCTGGAGCGAGAAAGTATCCTCGTTCATCCGCAATCCCCGCACCCGGCTGCCATTTTTCAGCACCGCGGACACGCCCTGGAATGCCTCCGGAATATCAGCCGAGGGCTTCACAATGGATTCGCGCAGGTATTCAATGGAGCGCGACGCCCCGATGCGCGTCAGCTCCGGCCCGAAGATGCTGCCCTGGCCATCTACGCGATGGCACCCCACGCAACCGCTCTTGGCATAAATCTGTTTGCCCGCCTGGGGATCGCCTGGGATCTGGTCCTGCCGCGTGGCGTTTTTTGAAAGGCTCTTGAGATAGCCGGTGATCTGCGCGATTTCATCCGTGCCTAGATCAAATGCGGGCATGGTGGTACCGGGCACCCCATGGCGGATCACCCGCTGGATAGCCTCGTCGGTATCGCCGTGGCTGAGCGGAGCCGAAACCAGATTAGGACCGCGCCCGCCGGTGGCCGTCATGCCATGGCAGAATGCGCAGTTGCTGCGAAAGAGAGCGCGGCCTTGCTCCAGAGTGGACTGGGCGCACAGAGCCGCGGGGACCAGGACGAGTAGAAGCCTTTTCACTGTAGGGCTATTATATCCGCGTCGAAAAGCGGGACGCGCGGAATGACGCCCCCACTTTGGACTAATAGGCTTCGGACCGATGCTTGATGCCGAGGATCTCAATCTCGCCGATGCCAGCTCGAAGGAAGAAAACCCGGTAATCGCCAACACGCAAGCGCAGATCCCGCCGCGGTGGCCGGAGTTTCTTTACGTCCCCCGAACCATTCGTAAGGTAGTCGTCAATGGCACGAAGAATTCGCATAGCCATCTCGCGGTCAATCGCGGCCAGTTGCGCTCGCGAGTTTCCCGACCAGACAACATGCTTTTTCACCCGCGAGGCATCAACCCAAACTCCCGCATGATTTCCTCATGCGGGATGCCCGCGCCCCGGGCGATCGAGGCGTGCGCATCATCAAGTTCGGCGGCCGTCGCGCTGTTGATATCCTCTTCTTCGAAAGGGGCGTTGGCAATGGAACGGGCGACCGCGTCATGGATGAGCCAACGTTCCTCCGCTTCTTGCGCCTCCAGTGCCCGGCGCAGAACGTCCTCCACGCTGGTGTACCCACCACTCGAAAGGCGTCGATTAATCAGAGTCTCAATGTCGGAAGGAACGTTCAATTGCATGGCAGTCCGTCTGTATTCACATTACAGTATCCGCGGAATTCAAGAACTCTCCCCGGGGCGACTCCCGCCCGCGTCTGCGCACATCCCCCCCTTTACTCCTTGTATGGCTCAGGCGGCCGGCCGCGTCGTCCAGCAGCACTGTTGAAATGCCCAGCTCCTTCGCTAGCAATAGCGATCTGAGTTCACCTAAAGATCGAGACCGGCATTGGTCTGAAGCGCCGCGGCCAGAGCCGCCCGATTCTGAAGCGGCCTCGTCTCAATCCAGTTCGCGTCGACTCTTAAAGGGACTTCCTCGAAGACCTCGAATACTTCGGGCGAGGCCGTGGCTCGCCGCGAAATCCATGAATGCCAGCAACGGCGTTCCGGAGAGCTGGGCCGCCAAGCTCAGCGAGATCTTGTCCTCTCAAAAGAGTTCGTCCCTGGCATCCAGCCGCTCCGCGATATCCCCCGGAAGTTCAACCATCACGGTCGCCCGCCCGTTACAATAAAACTTCATGTCCCGATTGCTATCCGGAAAAACCGCACTCGTCCTGGGTGTGGCGAACCGCTGGAGCCTCGCCTACGCCATCGCCCACGCCTACCAGCGCGAAGGTGCCAAGCTGATCCTCACGTTTCAAGGTGACCGCCAGAAGCTCACCGTCGAGGAACTCGCGCACGATCTCCACGCGGAACATGCCGTCCCGTGCGACGTTGGATCGGAGGAAGACCTCACCCGGCTCACGTCCCACCTCAAAGGCCTGGACACCCCGCTGCACGCCGTGGTCCACAGCATCGCCTTCGCCAACCGCGAGGACCTCAGCCGTCCGTTTCTCGAAACCTCCCGCGACGGCTTCAAGCTGGCCCACGAAATCAGCGCCTATAGCCTGATAGCCGTGGCCCGCGCCACCGCCGGTCTGATGCCCGCCAAGGCAGCCGGCGGCGGGTCCATCATCACGCTCAGCTACCTGGGCGCGGTCCGCGTGGTGCAGAACTATAACGTGATGGGCGTCGCCAAAGCCGCGCTCGAGGCCACCGTCCGGTATCTCGCCAGCGACTTGGGGCCGTCGAATATCCGGGTGAACGCCATCTCCGCCGGGGCCGTCAAAACCGCCTCCTTCCGGGGCATCAAAGACAGTTCCAAGCTGCTCGAAGGCACCCAAGATATCTCCCCGCTCCGCCGCAATACCGACCCGGCGGAAGTGGCCGATACCGCCGTATTCCTGGCCAGCGACCTGGGACGAGGCGTCACCGGAAACGTCATTTATGTGGATGCCGGGTTCCATATCATGGGACCGTCCATCGGTTCGTAAACACTGTGCTACTTTAAAACCGGAACTTCTCAGCTAAATATGATCACGGTCAAAGGCCTAACCAAGAGATACGCTCGCACTGTCGCCGTTGACAACATTTCCTTCGAGATTCCCAAGGGCCAAATTGTAGGTTTCCTGGGTCCGAACGGCGCCGGCAAAACCACCACCATGCGCATTCTGACCTGCTTCCTGCCGCCATCGGCCGGGACGGCGAATGTCGCTGGTTTCGATGTCCTCGAACAGCCCATGGAAGTCAAAAAGCGCATCGGGTACCTGCCCGAAACTCCGCCGCTTTATCCAGACATGACGGTGAACGACTACCTGGAATTCGTCGGGAAATTGAAAGGGCTCTCCGGGGCCGATCTGAAACGCCGCACCGGCGAAGTCTGTGAGCGCTGCAACGTCGCCGATGTGCGCGACAAAATCATCGGCAAGCTGTCGAAAGGCTACCGGCAGCGCGTCGGCCTGGCCCAAGCCATCATCCACAACCCCGACGTGCTAATCCTGGACGAACCCACCAGTGGCCTGGATCCCAACCAGATCATCCAGACCCGCAAGCTGATTGAGAGCCTGGCAGCGGAGCACACCATCATCCTCAGCACCCACATTCTGCCGGAGGTGGAGCAGACCTGCAAGCTGGTGATGATCATCGCCAAAGGCAAGCTCGTGGCCACCGATACCGTGGAAAACCTGCAGCATCGCACCCGCGGCGCGCAATCGGTGATCCTCGAAGTGGAAGGCCGCGACGCCTCGCAAGTAGCCGCCCCCCACATCCAGCAGCAACTGGAAAAGGTGGCCGGCGTCAGCCGCGTCATGTTCAAGGAAACCCGCGGAGCCAGTTCCATCTTCGAGGTGGAAAGCCTGAAAGACCGGTCTATCCGGGGCGACCTGGCCCGGTCCGTAGTCGAAGCCGGCTGGAATCTGAATGAATTGCGACCGGCCGCCATGAGCCTGGAAGAGGTCTTCCTGCAGCTCACCGGCACCGACGCCGCGGCCGCGGCTCAAATTGCGGAAGGAATTGAGAAATGAGAAACATCTGGGTAATCTGCGAGAAAGAACTGCGCGGCTATTTCGTCTCGCCCATCGCCTATCTGTTGCTGGCGTTGTACGCGTTTCTGTTCGGGAACTTCTTTTGGAACATGCTCGGCTATTTTGTAGCTATGGGAATGCGCGCGCAAATGTCGGGGCAAAGCTTCCCCATGAACGTGAATGAACAGGTGCTGCGCCCGCTGCTGATGAACGCCAGCGTGATCGGCCTGTTCCTGATTCCCATGATCACCATGCGGCTGTTCGCGGAAGAAAACCGCAGCGGCACCATCGAACTGCTGGCCACTTCGCCCATCCGCGATATAGAACTCATCATCGGCAAATGGCTTTCCGCCCTGCTGATGTATTGCTCACTACTGGCCTTCACCGCCATCAACCTGATTTTTATCTTCCGCTTCGGCAATCCCGATTGGCGGCCGGTCGCGGTGGGGTACCTGGGGCTGATTCTGCAGGCGGGCGGCCTGCTGGCCATCGGCACCTTCATCTCCACCACCACGAAAAACCAGATCATCGCGGGCGCTGTAACGTTCGCGGTTTCGCTCATGCTGTATGTGTTCGATTGGTCGGCCGGATTTGAAACCGCCACGTGGGCGCAGGTGCTGGCATATCTCTCCATCACCCGCCATTTCGAATCCTTCGCAAAGGGCTTGCTGGACGTTAAGGACGCTGTTTATTACGTATCGATGATCGTGCTGGGCCTGTTCCTGACGGCCCGTTCGCTGGAATCGCTGCGGTGGAGGTCGTAAATGACGTCAGACTGGATGAAAGCAAGACAAACGAAATACGCTGCCTACGCTACTGTTTACATTCTGATCTTTTTTGCGATCGTGGTGGTAATCAACGTACTGGCGGACCGCTACGACAAATCGTACGACACCACGGCCAATAAGCGCTACAGCCTTTCCGAGCAGACCCTGAAGATTCTGAGCGATCTGAAGACCGACGTCAACATCAATTACTTCGACCGTCCGGAGGGTCTGCAAACCGCCAAGGATTTGCTGGAACGCTACCAGGCCGGATCGCGCAAAGTGCACGTGAAATATATTGATGTGTATAAGAACCCGGGCCTTGCGCGGGCCGCTGGCGTGACCAAAGAGGCCACCGCCATCGTCGAGATGGGGCCGAAGCACGAAGAGGCCAAAACCTTCGATGAGCAGGGCATCACCGGTGCCATGATCCGCGACCTGAAGGGCGGCACGCGCACCATCTGCAACGTGGAAGGCAGCGGCGAACACGCTTTGGAAGAATCTGGCAAGAACGGCTATTCCAAGTTCAAGGAATTGGTGGCCAAGGATAACTACCAGGCCAAGAGCCTCAACCTGTTGATCAAAGCCGAGATTCCGTCCGATTGCACGGCGATCACCATCGGCGGCCCCACCGGCGATTATGTGCAGCCCGCTGTCGACGCCATCCGGAACTACGTGGAAGGCGGCGGACGCGCGCTGATTATGCTGGATCCTCCGCTGAAGATCGGGCGCTCTGAAATTGCCGACAACACACCGCTCACCACGCTGCTGGCAAGCTGGGGCGTTACGGTGGATAAGGATCTGATCCTGGATCTGAACCCCGTGGGCCAGATCATGCAAATGGGCCCGCAAGTCCCGCTGGTCACCACCTACGCGACGCACCCCATCGTGAACGATCTGAAAGGCGTAGCCACGGGCTTCCCATTGGTCCGCTCGCTGGACATCAAGAACACCAGCAAGACCACCATCGAAAAACTTTTCAGCTCATCCGCCAATAGCTTCGCGACCACGAATCTGGCATCGCCCGAAGTTGTGATCGACGAAAAGAACGACAAGAAAGGCCCGCTGATCATGGCGGCGGCCGGCACCTACAAAACCGGTAAGCCCAATGGGGAAGGACGTTTCGTGGTGGTCGGCAACTCCGGCTTCCTGGCCAACAGCTTCATCACCTTCAATGGCAATCGCGACCTGGCGTTGAATATGGTGAACTGGCTGTCGTCCGACGAAGACCTGATTTCCATCCGTCCCAAGGAAGCCGAGGACCGGCGCATGAACCTGTCCCGCGCGCAGATGTCCTG
>JBBQUE010000186.1:0-6292 GCA_038212805.1 Bryobacterales bacterium
CAAGCCTACGCCGGCACCGAGAAGGATTCCGAGATCGACGACCTGCCCGAGACAGAAATGATCGGCAGCTCCGCCAGCATGATCGAGATCTATAAAACTATCTCGCGTGTCGCCCCCACCAGCGCCTCCGTTCTCATCCAGGGCGAAACCGGAACCGGGAAAGAGATGATCGCGCGCATGATCCACAGCCACAGCTCCCGGGCCGCTCAGCCATTTGTTCCGGTGGACTGCGGCTCCATTGCCCCCTCGCTGATCGAAAGCGAACTCTTCGGATCCCTGCGCGGCTCTTACACCGGCGCGGATCGCGACCGCATGGGCGTCTTTGAAGCCGCCAACACCGGCACCGTGTTTCTGGATGAAATCGGCGATGTCGAAATGAGCTTCCAGCTCAAGCTGCTCCGCTTTCTACAGGAAAAGGAAATCCGGCCGGTCGGCGCCACCCGCGGCAAACGGGTAGATGTGCGCGTGGTCGCCGCAACCAATCGCAATCTCAAGAAGATGGTGGAGGAAGAGAAGTTCCGCGAAGACCTTTGGTATCGCCTGAACGTGGTTCTCATTGAACTCCCGCCGCTCTGTGAACGCCGCGGCGACGTTCCGCTCCTGGCGCATTATTTCCTGCGAAAGTACAATGAGCGCTATGTCCAGCGGGCTCGTCTCACTGAGTCGGGCTTGAAGACCCTCCAGAACTACAGCTGGCCCGGCAACGTCCGCCAGCTCCAGCATATGATCGAGCGCCTGGTGATCCTCGCGCCCCAAGGCCGGATCGACGACGACGCCGTCCGCCAGGCCATCGAAATCACCGAACCGCGCGAACTCGCCAGCGACACCCTGGCCGATACCGAAGCCGAACAGATCCGCCGCGTCCTCACCGCCGCGGGCGGCAACAAGAGCCGGGCCGCCAAAATCCTGGGAATCGAACGTAAAACTTTGTATCGAAAACTCGAGCGAATGGGCCTCTCTTAGAGACTCTTCGTAAGAAAAATCCTGAAATCCAGAAAAAACTCTTGCATTTCCAAATTCCATATATTAATATTGGAATCAAGCAAGGGAGGCAACTCCCACCAAAGCGAGACTAACCTCATATAAAGACCCCTGAAGCAAACTCCCTGGCGCCCGCAAGGGTCCTTCGGCCGGTGAGCATGGGTCACTCCGGCTAAACCAAACAACTTATCGCTATAATAAAACAGTTGAAGACTCTTACTGTTCTAGGATCAACGGGTTCCATCGGGGTGTCCACCCTGGATGTAGTCAGCCGCAGTCCCCATCTGTATGGTATTTTTGCGCTTGCGGCCGGCCGGAACGTTCAAGTCCTGGCTCAGCAGATCGTCCGCTTCCGCCCCAAAGTCGCAGTGGTCGCGGAAGAATGCCATCTTCCGAATCTCATAGAAGCTCTGCAAGCCACCGCGCTCCCCCGGGAACATTGGCCGGAATTGCTGGCTGGTCCCCGAGCCTTAGTTACATCCGCCGTCGCTCCCGAAGTGGATTTCGTCATGTCGGCCATCGTCGGTGTCGCCGGCCTGGAAGCCACCTATGAAGCGATCCGCCATCGCAAGCGCATCGGCCTTGCTAATAAGGAAGTGCTGGTGGCCAGCGGCCGCATCGTCATCGAAGCCGCTAAAGCCATGGGAACCGAACTTATCCCGGTAGATAGCGAACATAATGGAGCCCACCAGTGCCTCCGCGCCGGATTGCGGGCTGAGGTCACCAAGCTCATCCTCACGGCTTCGGGCGGTCCCTTCCGGGAAACTCCCGCGTCTGAGCTTGAATCTGTGACGCCTGCCCAGGCTTTGCGGCATCCAACTTGGAAAATGGGCCAGAGAATTACCATCGATTCGGCCACTATGATGAACAAGGGATTCGAAGTCATTGAGGCCTGCTGGCTGTTCGACATGCATCCCGACGAAATCGGCGTGGTCATCCATCCTCAATCTTCCATCCATGCCATGGTGGAGTATACCGATGGCAGCGTAATTGCTCAAGCCTCAGCGACGGACATGCGCATGCCCATCCAGTACGCGTTAACTTATCCTGCCCGCGAAGACGCGCCGGTGCCCAAACTGGATTGGACCCAAGCCCGCACCTGGAACTTCTTTCCTCCCGATCTGGCGAAATTTCCGGCTCTTTCCCTGGCCTACCAGGCCCAGCGGTCCGGCGGCGCGGCTACCTGTACGCTGAATGCCGCCGATGAAATCGCCGTGCAGGCCTTCCTTGACGAACGAATTTCCTTTCCTTCCATCGCCGCCGTGGTGGAAGAAACCCTGGCTCGCGTGCCGTTCCGCGAACCCGCAACTGTAGCCGAGGTTCTCCACGTGGATCGCGAATCACGTTTCATTGCGGAACAAGTTGTCTCTGAACGGTCGGCTTTACGTTCCAAGCTGAACCGCGCGGCCCAACCACAGTCCGCTATTCCGATATTCTGAAAGGCACATATTTATGGTTTTCCTTCAAAACGTTTGGTGGTTGCTGGTTCTGATCGGGGTCATGATCCTGATCCACGAACTGGGGCATTATTGGGCTGCCCGCATTTTCGACGTCCGCGTGGAAACTTTCAGCTTTGGCTTCGGTCCCCGGCTGTTCGGCTTTCGCAGGGGCGAAACCGATTTCCGTTTTTCTCTCATCTTGTTCGGTGGCTCTGTGAAAATGGCCGGCGAGCAGACCGGGGAGGAGAGTTCAGCCGATCCCCGCGGTTTCCTGTCCAAACCCCGCTGGCAGCGTATGATCATCGCGTTTGCGGGCCCGTTCATGAATATCCTGCTGGCTGTATCCGTGCTGACGGGCCTGTTCATGGTCAGCTTTCCCAAACTCCCGAACGATCCTTCGCCCACCATCGGTTACTTGCTTCCCGATAGCGCCGCCGGAAAGGCCGGATTGCGCGAGGGCGACCGCATTGTCCAGATCGAAAACACGGTCGATCCCACCTGGGAAGATATCGAGGTAAAAGAGATCGCCAGCGCCCAGCACCCGCTCACGGTTTGGGTAGAGCGCAATGGCCAGCGCGAGCGTTTCATGGTCACGCCCGTGCTGAATCCTAAGGAAGGCACCGGCAATCTGGGATGGGAGCCGCAGCGTGAAGTGCAGGTGGCCGACGTTATGCCGGGCATGGACGCCGCGCGCGTGGGGCTGCAGGCCGGCGACATCTTGCAAAGCGTCCACGGGCGCAAAATCCGCGCTACCGCCACACTTTTGGAACTCATCAACGCGAACGGTGGGCAGCCGGTCGAACTGGAATACTCCCGCGCCGGACAAACCAAAACGGTCACGGTGACGCCCAGCAGATCCACCATCGAAGGGGTGGATCGCTGGATGATCGGCGTGCAACTCAAAAACCCGGTAGTTTTCACCCGCCTGCCGTTCCGGGAAGCTTTCAAGGAATCCGCCACCATGAACGCCAAAACAGCCACCTTGATTTACCAGGTGCTGCGCGGCATCGTGGAGCAGAAGATGTCACCCAAGTCCCTGCAGGGCCCTATCGGAATCGCGCGAGCGTCCGGTGCGGCGGCCCGCCAGGGTGCCCCGGCATTTTTCGGTTTGATGGCCATGGTTAGCCTGAACCTGGCCATCTTCAACCTGCTTCCCATCCCCATCCTGGATGGCGGCGTCATCCTGATGCTGATTGTCGAAATGGTGATGCGCCGCGACCTGAGCTTGAGGGTAAAAGAAGCCGTTCTCAAGCTTGGCTTCGTTTTTCTGATGATGGTGGTAGCGTTCGTAATCTACAACGACATCTCCAAACTAGCTAGCTGATCGAGCCGCTGGAGCGGTGCGCACGAAGATCACGACGGCTCCATTTAGCGCGACACATTTTCAACACGTAAGACCCAATGTTCACAGGCCTGCGCGTGATGATGCAAAACCTACCACTTTTGCAACGCACTCCCTACTACCCACTAGGCTATTCTGGGCAGTACATCTGAAATCACAAAACGCGACTGTCCGGGCGGACCTGTCGGTTACAAACTATTCCTGCCCTTTCTGAGACACCTACACGCCAAAGGATTCAGTCACCGGGGTCAGCGAAGCAGCCATCGACAACTACATCCAGGGACTGGACAAAACGGGGTGGTGACGAGGGAGGCGCGAGTGGTGTTTTACCGGCAATCGTGCTACCCTCATAATCTCGTTGAAAGGAGTGCCATGACGTACAACGAAGCCTTGCTGGCCGATCCCTTGAAATTCGCGAGCCGGTATTCCCTCAAAGGTGACAACGATGCCCGGCTTCCTGCCAAAGTCTGGGGTCAGGTTAGCGGTTACACGCATTCGGAGATGACCGAGCTTTCGGGAATTTCCTATCTGAATTGCACTAGGGCCAAGCAGGCGATGGAACTACTGCCCGGAGATGCCTCTTCAGAGATGAGGAACCAGGCACAGAATGAGGGTGCCGATACGATTGTTGTCACTACTCATGAGCCGGCCGAAGGTCTGGTACCCGCCTGGTTCCTTCCTTGGAACGCACAGGGCGGCATGGTTTCCCTCAGCATCCCTTCGCAGGTGAAGTTCGATCTCGGCTTTTGGAAAGCAAACCGAGTCTCCGGAGGTAGCGCCGGCATGGGCAAGATCATCGAGACTTACCCAACCTTCTTCCTGACAGCCGCCATCAACGGCTGCTCTGTTTTTGTGAACGGCACGAGCCAGGAACCGAAAATCTACCATGGCGGCAGTGGCGGCTATATCGATGGCGACGCCATCGAAGTCTGGCGCGACATGGTTACGGAGATTACCAAGAAAGCCCCGGACGCGGAGGTGAACAAATCACACTACGTGAAGGATGGTTCGAAGTCCTCGCAGGGTTATGCCACGACGAACACCACCAATCAATTCGAGAAGGCTTTGAATGAAGCCCATGAAAAAACTGCGATTGAGATCAACGAAGTGAGACCTTGGGGTGCCGTCTTTGGAGTCTGCGGCAAGTTGGGCGAATGGGCTTTTTACCTTCAGGAAAACGCGACAATTAGATATGAAGTGGTGCAGAAGAAGTCGCTTTTCCGTACGGAAAAACGAACTACATTCAGTGTTTCCCGCCCGATGTTCGTTCGACGGATATTCCCCGGTGGAGGCGGTGCCGCTAGCTTGCGCAGCACTTTTCGCTGGCGGCGGCTGTAACGGGCGGCGCTAACGCGATTTCCGGGATTGTCCGGCCACGGCTCGGGCGGAACTTCGATTCTGCAATCGAACGGACAAGAAAGTAATCCCCGCCGACGAGCGCAACCACTGCGCCGAAGCGGCCGAACGTGTAGGTCATCACGACAATGAGCGCGCGATCGCGCAGACCAGCGAGCGTGGACGGATCCAAGCCGCCCGGCAGCGCGGTCGTTTCCTCGGAGGACAATGCCGGTGTGAGGCCCTTGTTGACCGAGTGCCTCGGTCCCTGGTCCGGGACGGTAAATGATGCGCGATGCACAAAGGACCCGTTGTGGAACGTGGTGCACTTGATCACGCTCCTGACGGTCCGGTTCCGAGCCGCGCACGCGAGTAAGCCGGCATGTCCCTCCGGGACATCGCAAGTAAGGAAAGTCACACTTTTCGGTGTGCTTCCGACGGAGCGGTGCGCCGGTTGGGGAGACTAACGTTAAGCGACCGGTATTTTTGCTGATCGAGCCTTCTTAATCACTTCGAGGAACTGGCGCGCCCGTTCCTCGAAGACCTCAAACTTCCCGGCTTTGATCGTCGCCGCGTCAATCAACTCGCTGCCCACGCCCACCGCGCAAGCCCCCGCCTTCAGGAAATCCGCCGTCGTCTCCAGATTCACCCCGCCTGTCGGAACCATCTCCACCTGCGGCAACGGAGCCTTCACCGCCTTAATATACTTAGCCCCGCCCAGCGCCCCGCAAGGAAACACCTTCACCGCATCGGCCCCGGCTTCCCAAGCCGCCAGAATCTCCGTCGGCGTCAGCGCCCCCGGCATAATCACCTTGCCATAGCGCCGCGCCATCTCGATCGTTTTCAGATTCAAAGCCGGGGTCACAAAGAACTGCGCTCCGGCCAGCATGCAGATCCGCGCCGTCTCCGGATCCAGCACCGTCCCCGCGCCCAAAATCATCTGGTCGCCAAACTCGTCCGCCAGCTTCTCCAGCGCTTTGATCGCCCCCGGCACCGTCATCGTAATCTCAGCCGCCCGGATACCGCCGCGGTAAACGGCCTGCATGGCCTTCACCGCATCCTCGGCGTTGTCGGTCCGGACAATGGGGACAATGCCCAGGTCCATTAAGGAAGAAAGAATTGCTTCGCGTTTCATCCTTACCAGTCCACCACACTGCCGTCCTCGGCATCGTAGGCTTCCTGGTTCTTCCAGTCG
>JBBQUE010000187.1:0-6285 GCA_038212805.1 Bryobacterales bacterium
GGATTGATACGGCGAACAAGGCGTCCACGGTGGCGGGAAACCGGACTACCGGATTTTCCGGCGACAACGGTCCGGCCCTGCAGGCTGAATTTAACCTGCCGGATGGACTGGCGGTGGATTCGACGGGCGCGATTTTTGTGGCCGACCGGCTGAATAACCGCGTGCGCAAGGTGTCGAGCGGCGTGATTGTAACCGTGGCGGGCACCGCGATCCGCGATGGCGGACCGGCGGCGAACGCGTTCCTCAATGGTCCTGAAGGCATTGCATTGGCGGCTCCAGGGCAATTGGCGGTGGCGGACAGCAGCAATGGAGTGGTCCGGAAGTTCACGGTTGGGGGCGCGATCAACTCGGTTGGGCAGCTGGCGGGGACCCCGAGCGGGGTAGCTTACGACGGATTTGGGAACCTTTTTGTTTCTGACGATGAGCCCTACGTGCTGAAGATTACTCCGGGCGGAGTGACGTCGTTCGCGGCGGGGTCCGGGGTGGCCGGTTTCAGCGGCGATGGCGGCAGCGCAAGCGGTGCGAAGTTGAACGGCCCGGACGGCCTGGCACTGGACGCGGCGGGCAATTTGTACATCGCGGACTTTGATAATGAGCGGGTGCGGAAGGTAAATGCCAGCACCCAGATCATCACCACGATCGCGGGAACGGGCACGGTGAAGGCCGCAGGCGATGGGGGCCCGGCCACGGCGGCAGCGCTGGATCCGGTGGATCTGGCTTTCGATGCCAAGGGCAATCTTTTTATAGCCGATTTCCTGAACGACCGGGTGCGCAAGATCGCGGTGGATGGCACCATCACCACGGTGGCGGGCAACGGCAAAGCCGGCTACGACGGCGATGGCGGGCCGGCCACGCTGGCGTCTCTGGATGGACCCAGCGGCATAGCGTTTGACACGGCGGGGAACCTTTACATTGCGGACAGCTTGAACGCAGTGGTGCGCCGCGTGAACCCCGTGGGACTGATCACCACGATTGCCGGCAATGGCACCCCTTTCCCAACCACCGGCGATGGAGGGGCCGCGCTGAATGCGCAGTTGGAGCCATGGCGGCTGGCGGTGGATACGAACGGCGTGATCTACGTCTCCGACCTGCTGAACGACCGGGTGCGCGCGCTGACGCCCAAGATCAGCACCGCAACAGCGCTCTCCCTTGTGAGCGGCAATAATCAGACGCTGAACCCGGGCGTGGACGGCCAGACCCTGGTGGTGAAGTTGGTAGACGCTACGGGAGGCCCGGTTTTCGGTTCCACCGTGACGTTTGTGGTGAACCAGGCCGGGGCTGCCACGGTGGCTTTCCCGCAGGCGGCCACCCTGAGCGACGGGATGGTGAGAATGAAGCTGACAGCGGGGACAACTTTGGGCGCGTTCACGGTTTCGGCGTCGGTTTCCGGGCTGGCCCCGGTGATGTTCAACCTGACGGTTGTTCCGGTGATTTCTCCCACGGCTCCGCGGATTACGGTGGGAGGTATTGTTAGCGCTGGACTGAGCGTCCCGGCGGTGAAGGCGCTGTCCGCGAATGCCATCGCGACCATCTTCGGTGCAAACTTCGCCGCTGCTGGCACGGCGCGCCAGGTGGGGCTGGACGATCTGGTGGATGGGCAGGTTCCGCTGCAACTGGCGGGCGTGTGCGTGCAGGCAGGCAACGCGCGGGCTCCGATATTTAGCGTGTATCCGGGTCAGATTAACTTCCAAGTGCCCTCCGTGGTTTCAGGTTCAGTCAACATTCAGGTACTTACGAAATGCGGTACGGCCCAAGAAGAAAAGAGCGGTCTGGAGCCGGTGGCCCTGCGGGCGGCGTCTCCGGAGTTCTTTTACTTCGTGCAGAGCGCTAGCGGGCGCAATCCGATTGCGGCGCTGAACTCCGTTACCGGGGCCTATGTGGGACAGCCCGGCTTGATTGCGGGCCTGGCGTTTACCCCGGCTCAGCCACGCGATTACCTAACGCTGTTTGCCACGGGCTTCGGAGCGACCAGCCCTGGGTTTGCGGCCGGAGAACTTCCGGGAGCCGCGGGGCAGGCTACTGGGCCGGTTACGGTGACGGTGGGCGGGGTGCCGGTGGACCCAGCGGATATTTTGTATGCCGGGGTGACCAGCAACGCCGGGCTGTACCAGCTCAACATCCGCTTGCCGGAGATTCTGGCGGATGGAGACCTGCCCGTGATTGTTACGATCAGCGGGGTGCCTTCGCCCTCCGGGGCGTACGTGACGGTGAAGAACTAAACGAAGCGGCTCTCCAGCAGGAGAAACTACGCTTATCTCAGGTTGTTGCGACCGGATCCAGATTCGTGGGATCCGGTTCGTAGCGAGGGTATCACGAGGGTCCCGCGTCGCCAGGCCAGGCGTAACAGGCTGACCGGCGCGGCGGGGATGCGGCTGAGAATCCACGCTTCGGTCCTGGCTCCGGTCAGGGTTCCGATCAGGGCCCCGATCCGGGACGCGGGTGCTGAGGAAGCAGTAGCTGGCGTGCTTCGATCGGCGATCCAGCACTCCGTTGGGGTTCTGAACGTGGTGGAGCGTCCCAAGGAAATATCCCGCTTTCTGTGCCCTGGAGAACGATTCCGGCTGCAAATCCCCTTCCACCTGCGAGGTGGGGCGCGTCCGGCAGGCTTGCTGATTCACCACGGCGTGGGGCCGGGAATGAGGATGATTGGCGACGACGGCAGCTTTCTGCATCAACCCGCGCTGGCCGAACTGGCTGTTTTGAGCGGATGAATGCCGCACGGCGGGATTACGCGGCATTTGAGGGGGCCTGATTGAGGCAGCAGCGCTTGAATTTGAGGCCGGAGCGGCAGGGGCAGAGTTGGTTGCGTCCGACTTTTGCGGCTTTGGCCGGTTGGGGAGCGGCGGGCTGGGCAGGTTCGGGGGACGCGCTTGGGTTCGTTTCGCTGTTCTCATGGGTTGGCGGGGACTGCGGTTCCGGGACATGCTGGACGGGCTGGACGGGTGCGTCGGGCTCGATAGGCGCGAGGGGTGCGGTGAGGCCGGGTCCGTAGCCCTGATTATCCTTACGGTATTGCATCAGCAGCTTGTAGGCGCGGCCAAATTGACGGTCGTACCCGTCGTCGTAGCGGCGTATGAGCTCCGGGAGGGTGGTTTCGGATCGATTGCGAAAGGCCTTCGCTGCGTTCCGCGCGGCGGGTTCGGTGGGTTGGTTCAGTTTTTCGATTTCGCCATCGAGGCCGGAGCCTTCGATGGCCCAGAGGCGGACGGAGCGCCAGCGGGCGGCCACCATGACGAAGAAGAGTTCGTCTTCGAAGGCGTCGCGCGGTTTGACGACGTCTCCGAGGGTGAGGAACAGGGCATGGAAGGCTTCCTTCGACTCGGTTTTTAGGACGAGGGTTTTGGATAGGAATCCGTGGCGGAGGCTGTTCTGGGAGGAGCGGGCCTTGCCATCGGTGGTTTTGGGTCCGCGGGATTTTGCGCCGTTGGCGCGGGAGGCTTCGATCTGGCGTTCGGTACGCATAAGTGACTTCAGGATGGAACGCGGGTGCGAGGAAGCAACATGGGTTTTGAGGCATGTGGTTGATTCGGTGGGAAATATAAATTGAACTTTCGCGGCACTGGGGGTTGGGGAGGTACGGGATTTGGATGGAAATGGGGGGTAGGTGGTTTGGGGATGGGTTTGTGGGGACGTGGTTAGGTGAGGTTGGGGGGGTGGAAATGTCCACGGGGAACTGTCCGCTGAGTTGGTTTCGGCGGGGAGATTACAAGACGGGCCTACCTTGGCTCGCCTTCGACCGTGATGGTTATTTCGGTCGGTGGCGACGGTTGCGGCGCTGGCGAGGTGGCGCCGGTTGGTGGTGGGTCCTAGTGCCGGTGGCAAAAGGCCGAACAGGCGAAAACGCCTGCCCCACCTGCCTGCAAACTACTTCCGCAAGGTGGCGCGGGCGTTGACCTGAGAGGACGATAGACTAACGTAGACTAATTTGCATGGAGCGCATCTTCATTAGCTACCGCCGCACCGATGCCGGAGGACACGCTCGGTCGCTATTTGGAGACTTGCGCAATTATTATCCCGGCGACATCTTTTTCGATGCCGACGGAATCGGCGACGGTGCCCGCTGGGACCTCAAGATCAAACAGCAAGTGGAACAGTGCCAGGTGTTCCTGGCCGTCATCGGCCCGGACTGGCTCAAGGCCAGCGATCCGGAATCCGGCCAGCGCCGCCTGGATCAACCTGGTGATTGGGTCCGCCAGGAGATTGAGACGGCTCTCGCGCTCCACCCCCAGCCCAAGATCATACCCATCCGGGTGGGTGGCGCAACACTCCCGAAACCGGAACATCTCCCGGAAAGCATCCGGGAACTCCCCAAACACCAGGAGCGCGAAATTGGAGATCGTGACGCCGAAACACACATCCAGTTGCTGGTCAAGCAACTCTCGGCCATTCTCGGCCCACCCGTCTCTCCGTCCCCCGTGTCCAGAGCCACCGATCCCGCGCGGTACCTCGCCCAGCTCCGCGAGCAAACGCGCTACATCGATATCAAAGGCTTCCAGGTAGGCGAACGAAAGGCCCAGAGATTCGAACTTTCCCGTCTCTACACACCTTTAACCACGGTGCTGGCGGCGAAGCAATCGACGGAAATCCCAAGTCGCCCGGAAGCCACCGAACCGCGAAAGCCGGTGCCCTTGCAGCAGGCGCTGAAGCAGCCACGGCTGGTAGTGGTGGGCGATCCGGGAGCCGGAAAAACCACGTTTCTCCGCCGCCTGGTGTTCGCCGCCTGCGAAAACGACCGCAAATTTTTTGGCAAATCCGGCGTCCCGTTCCCTCTCTTCGTTGAGGCCAGCCCCTTATCCGATTTCATCGACGCCACCAGGGGCGACCCGGCCGGAGCCAGACTGCCTGCCTGGGATTCGCCCGAGTGGCTGGTCCGGTATCTCACGTGGAAATCAGCCGAGAAGGATTGGGAGCTTCCGTCCGGCTTCTTCGCCGCGAAGCTCAAAGAGGGCTGTCTCTTGCTGGTGGATGGCCTGGACGAGGCTCCGGACCGCGAGCACCGCAAGAATCTGGTGAAGCTGCTGGAGCAAGCAGCGGCGGTTTATGACCGGGCGCGTATTGTGGTAACCAGCCGCCCGTCGGCTTATGGCGGGGAAACCACGCTCAGTAACTACGAGACGGTGGAAATCGCTCCGCTGGACAGGGACGCGATCTCGGCCTTTGCCGCGAGCTGGTATCGCGGGCTCTACCCGGAAGATGAAGTCCAGGCCACGGAGCGCGCCGCAAGCCTGGAATGGACCGTTTACAGCAGGCCGGAGATCGAGACTTTGGCCGCGAATCCGGTGATGTTGACGTCGCTGGCGGTGCTGCACTGGCACGAGGCGCGGCTGCCCGACCAGCGCGCGGAGCTTTACAACTCGGTGCTCACCTGGCTGGCCCGGGCGCGGGACGAGCTCCGGATGGACCCGATTCATAAGCGTGTCTCAGCCAAGGTCTGCATCGCCTGGATGCAACATCTGGCCTGTGCCATGCACTCCCATGGAAAGGGGATGCAGGTGGAGATCAGCCCCCACGCAGCCGCGGCAGCCGTGGCGGAAAAATTGACCGGTACGGACGACGAACGCATGGCCGCCGCGGACCAGTTCCTGCGGGACGAAGAAATCGATAGTGGCATTCTTGTGGCCCGCAATAAAAAGCTTAAATTCTGGCACAGGACGTTCCAGGAGTTCCTGGCGGCCAAAGCCCTGGCGGGGCGCGATGCCGATCGCCGCACGCTGCTGTTCGACAAGAAGCGGTTGCATCTCCCGGAATGGCGTGAGACTGTGTTGCTGCTGGGCGGTGCGCTGTGGGAGCAGGATTCCGACCGGGTGGAAGCTTTCCTGCGCGAGATTCTGGACACGGCCGACGGTGCCGCGCTGCCGGAAAAAGCGCGT
Organism: Bryobacterales bacterium; assembly: GCA_038212805.1. Taxonomy (GTDB): domain Bacteria; phylum Acidobacteriota; class Terriglobia; order Bryobacterales; family Bryobacteraceae; genus JANXQZ01. Next base: position 5,871 of record JBBQUE010000187.1, read on the forward strand.
TGCGTGGGGTTGATTGGCCAGATCCTGCGCGATCTGCGGGTTTCCCGCTACCAGATCGCGGATCCCCGCTACGGACAGTACCTGCAAGAGGTGCTGGCGTTGTTTTCAGACAGGGAAATTGCGCGATCGGTGCCGTTCCAGACGCGGCTGGAGGTGGCGGACGCGTTGGGACAGGCCGGGGATCCAAGATTGGATGATGCCAACAAGTGGGTGCGGATCGAGAATGCATTCTGGATGGGGCGCTATCCGGTGACGATGGCCGAGTATGCCGAATACATTGCGAAGGGGAAAGGAACCGAGCCGGATAACTGGCCTACACATCTCCGCTATCCGAACCGTCCGGTGGTGGATGTGGATTGGAATCAGGCCCTGGCTTATTGCGCGTGGGCCGGCGGACGCCTGCCAACCAGTGAGG
>JBBQUE010000188.1:0-6285 GCA_038212805.1 Bryobacterales bacterium
CACGAATTTGACGGCGGATGGCTGGCGGAGATTGGGTACGCGGGCTCCCGTGGGCTGCACCTGCTGCGGCGCTATGATGCCAATTTTTCTCCGGCGGGTCCGGGGAACATTGATGCCAAGCGGACCTACAAGCGGCTGGAAATTCCGGGCACGGGCATTATCGCGTCGCCCATTGGTCCGGTTTACAGCCATCGCGCGGACGGCAATTCCATTTATCACGCCATGATCGCCAAAATCGAGAAGCGCTTCTCCAAGGGATTTACCGTGCTGGGTTCGTACACCTGGTCCCGGACTATCGGCGATACCTGCGGCAGTGCGGTGCAGGGCGACGTTACCGGATGCGGATTCGAGAATCTGTTCAACTTGCGGCCGGAGCGTGGAATCGACAATCAGGATATTCCGCACCGCTTTGTCACCTCCGCCCTGTTCGACCTGCCCGCGGGTAAGGGCCGGCGGTTCCTTGCGAAGCCGAACCCGGTGGTGGGCGCAATCCTGGGCGGATGGAGCGTGGGGTCCATCGTCACCGCGACATCCGTAGCTCCGTTCAGCCCAACCGTTCTGGGCAACCCCGCGAACACGGGAACTTATACCGTAGTTCAGCGGCCTGACGTGGTGGGCGCGGCCTACAGCGGCGACCGCACGCTCAATCGCGATTTTAATGTAGACGCCTTCGTCCGCGCCGCCCCGTTCACCTATGGATCCGCGGGCCGGAATATCTTACGGGGACGGCCCCAGTTCAACTGGGACTTCTCCGCGTTGAAGACGTTTCAACCCGTGGAGCGCGTCAGTGTGCAGTTTCGCTTTGAGGCGTTCACCTTGACGAATACGCCCCGCTTCGGCGCCCCGGGAAGCGTGCTGGGCACTGCTACATTTGGCGTAATCACGGGCGCCAATACGCCGCGCAATCTGCAGCTTGGTTTGAAATTGATCTGGTAGCGTGAAAAAAGGTTTGGAGCGGGAGACGAGAATCGAACTCGCAACCAACAGCTTGGAAGGCTGAGACTCTACCACTGAGTTACTCCCGCAATTTTTTCAACAGCTTACAACGCGACGTCCTCTGAAAGGGCGCGCTTAGCTACTGAATTCTAATTTAACACGGCACGCCAAGTTTCACTGTGAATCCGTCGTTGGCCGCAACGTAAACGCCAGTGAAATCGTGCCCGAAGGCCTGCGGCTTCTTGAGCAACGCGAGCGGGAAGATAGAGCCAGGATCGAATGGCTGCGCTCCGCAACCAAAGAAGCTGCCGATTCCATCGACCGGCGCGAAGGCAGCGAGTTTGAAATCATGGACGATCTAGTTAAGCTAGCCGCGACGCCGGCCTCTTTGGCCGCTCCAGGTAAAGATATTGCGCGGTTATTCTGCGCTCGCTGACTCAAAACCGGCCGCTGCCAGTTTGGGAACGTTGAAGATTCTTCGCGCGAATTCGCCGCCGAACTCAGCTTCAGCGCTACTTCCGGGGCAGGACGATGGCGATTCTGCGCAGTTTCGTGGGGACGTGCGAGTTGGTGAAGATCGATCCGTTTGCCTGGTTTCAGGATGTGCTGGCGCGCATTGGGGAGCAGTCGATGCAGGAGTTGGATGCGTTGCTGCCGCATCGGTGGGCTGAGGCGCGGGTGCAGGCGCAAGCTCAGGCGGCCGTGAGCTTGCGCCTGGCGATAGTTGGGCTTCGGAGCGTATTCGCCGACGTCAGGCGTAAAATGTGCTTTCGTTGAACCGATGCTCGCGGCAGTAGGCACGGATCGGCTGACCTTTGGTTTCCTGCTCGGTGGAGAGGTTTGCGCGGCAAGCTCGTCGAGGTGTGCCGCTCACGCATTGAAATGAATTTGCCATGATCGGTTTTTCCGGAACTCCGCGCAGATATGAGTGAAGGCGGAAAACGGAACTGCCTCCGCCTCATTGACATACAAAGGAAACTTATCATGACTTTCTCTCGTAATCAGAAAATACTTTCCGCGGTGCTTGCTTCCGCGGGCGCTGCCACCCTCTGGGGCTTTAACCCGCAACCGGACCCTCCCGGCTTCGGTGCGATCACCATGCTGCCCAGTCAGGCAATGCGGCTCAACGTGGTCTGCCACAATCCCCCGAGCGACCATGCCTGCAACATCGCTCTTGGCTTTAACGGACCCGATGGGCGCACGCTGAAGCAGGCGATGGTCAGGGTACTGCCCGGTGCCATCGGATACCTGGAACTCAGCCCCGCCGACCTGCGCGGCATCGTCGATCCGAATTTTCGCCGTGCGGGCGGCGGCATCGCGGTGGTGCCCACGGTGGTGCCCGAAGTGCTTCCGCCGGACCCATACCGCGTCATTCCGAGCGTGGAAGTCTATGACACGGTCACTGGCAAGACCGATCTCTTCGTGAACGTCGCCGCGCCCCGGCTCAGCCTGTTCAAATCCGGATTCTAATCATGACTCGCGTTTTCGTCAGGTAGCCATTCACTGAATCCGGGAATGTGGAGAAAGAATTGATCCAAGGCGTTTTGGACGTTCTCTCGTTCTTAGACGCCGGCATCCTGACCGGGTCACAAAAGCAAAACGAGGGCAGCTTCCGGGCTGCCTTCGAGGCGCAGAGCGGACTCCCCGTCACCTCGCATAACTTTCGAATGGCGCGGCTGCGCCTGCTCGACATCATTGGAATCCGCACTTCTGACGCGATGGTCTTCATTCGGACCAACCTGAGTGAGAGTTTTTCACAGTCTGGAAAAAGACTCGGATTAAAACGACGCTGCTGTGGGATTTGGATGAGTTCTGTCCGGCTGAATATGTCACCTTTGACCAGCCGGAGGAGTTGCGCGACTGGCCCACCGCGTTTTTGTTGTCCGCAAGTCAGAAGCGGGGACACGGCCGGGCGCTGGCCGCGTAATCTTACTGGACCAGCGCGGCAAGCCGGGCAGGGGCCGCGAATGAGTCCGTCATTACTTCCACATCGTAGCGATTCGCTGATGCATTCGCAGCGGCTGCCGGTCCACCCCAGCCTTCGTTTGCTTTGCGGTAGGCGTCGAGAGCTTTCGTGCGATCACTGCGGCGCTGCAGCTCCGTGCCTTGTAAGGAAAGCATCTCGTAAACCTGAGCGGCGCGCGCTATATTCGCGAAGCTTCGCAGTTTGGCCCGATCACCGGTTTGCTGCCGGGAGATATGTCTGAGAGCCAGGCTGACAACTTCATCGCACCATTTTCGGGCCATGGGAGCGTCCCGGCTTACGGCATCCCGGGCCAATCCGGCTTTCGCCAAGCTATAAGGGAGGACGAACGTGTCGGCGAGATCGCCCGCGTCAATCAAGGGCTGACTGATCTGCACCGTCCTTTCGTAAACGGCCAATGCAGGCCCTGGCTGGTTCAGACGGAGGAGATGAATCCCGAGGCGGGGATAGCTAAATAACAAATAGATTTGGGTGATTCTATTCCCGCGGTCCGCAGTCAAGAGGGTTTCCAGGATTCCCACCGATTCGCGCAACAGTTCGATGGCGTCCCTATCCTCCCCCAGGCTGCTGTACGCATCCCCTACCCGGGCAGCGGCGATTGCAAGATCCAGTTGCGCGCGTTGATTCGCCGTATCCTTGGTTGCAAGCAGGAACGCCAAGTCACGCGCCTGGCGATAATATGCGAGGGTGCGCCGATAGTCGACGCCTTCAGAAGCAGTACCCAATCCCCTCATGACGATATCGCCCAGCCGTCCATAGCCGAACATCAGACTTTCCAGAACAGCGCGGTTGCCGGGAGACTCCACCCGCAACTGCTCACGGATCTTCTGCGCTTCGAGCGAGGCGCTGAGAGCGCCTTTGCCATCTCCACTAAACAACAGGGCGGAGGATACCTGTCCCAAGGCGTTCGCCAAACCGATCCGCGGAGCTTGCGCATGGGGATCGAGCGCCACCAGCCGTTCAAAGGATAGCCGTGCCAGCCTGGCGTGTTCAGCGTCATTGCTGCGGTCGGGGAATAGGCCTGAGCCCGACGCGGAAGCCATTCTTACATATGTCGAGGCCAGGTCGTTTATGGCCGCTGCACTGTCCGGAAATTGACTCACTAAACCACGAAAGATCTCAATGGCCCGATAGCCTTCTTGTTCCGCTTCGCGTCCCCGTCCGAGATACGCAAGAACCGACAACTGTTCCACGTGGTTCGCCGCCAGTTGTTGCCGTAATACTGGATCGCGGGGGTTCGACAGCAGCAGATGCGAAATGATTGTAGCGGATTTTTCGTATAAAACCAGCGCCCCGGCGAGATCTCCTTGGTTCGGAGCTATGGGATTGCCCGTGAGTTCGGCCAGGCGCGAGTAAGACCTCGCCAAATCCTGCTGGAATTTGAAATGGCCGCGGGAATCCTGTGCCAGACGATCCAGAAATTCGGCCGATTTCGTGATGGCCTGCGTCCGGACGGCCGTCGCGCCGGGGAGGTTTTTGAGGGAGTCGTTGATTCCGAACAGGACCTCCGAGGCCAGCGCATGTTCATCCTGATTCCGGCGCTCAGCCATGGCGAATGAAGCGTCCGCGCGCTGCCGCTCCCGGTCCGCCTCGGCCCGACGCAACTCTGCCTCTTTCTCGTTCGCTTCGGCACGGGCCTGTTGGAGAATGGCCCTTTGCGCCGCCTGATCCGCGAGACTGCGCTGTCCTTCTGCCCGGACCCGCTCAGTTTGAGCGCGAGCCGCGAATCCCAGCGAGACGGCAGTGCTGGCCAGCAGACTGGCCGCAACGACGGCTCCCGCAGCCACGCCCATCCGGTTTCTACGAGCCAGGCGGACGCTCCGCTCGAACCAGGTGTAGTTACAGGCCTTCAATGGCAACCCTGCCAGCGCAGCTTCCAGATCCTCCGACAGACCCGTAACGCTTCCATACCGCTCCACTGGACTCTTCCGCATGGCCTTCAGCACTACAGTGTCCAGATCGCGCCCCAGACGGCCGCGCAGAGCCGGATTCCGCAGACTAGGACGCTCCGGCTCCTGCTCGCTCACCATTCGCTCTGTCTCGGCGGGGGTCTTGCCGGCCATGGCAAACGCCGGCTTCCCCGAAAGAAGCAGATACAAAACGGCTCCCAGGCTGTATACGTCGCTGGCGGTTGTGACCAGATCCCCGCGGAACTGCTCCGGACTGGCGTAATCCGGCGTCAGCATGCGCCATCCTTGCGTCTGCGTTTGCTCTTGGCCGGCCTTGGAATCCAGCAACTTGGCGACCCCGAAATCCAGCAGCTTCGGGGTTCCCTCATGCGTGATCACGATGTTGGCCGGCTTCAGATCGCGGTGAACAATCAGGTTCTGGTGCGCGTATTGCACCGCTTCGCAGATCCGGCGGAATAGCTTAACGCGTTGAACCAGGTCCAGGTGATTGCGGTCGGCGAACTCGGTAATGCAGAGTCCGTCTACATACTCCATCACTAAATAAGGACGTCCGTCGGACGAGGTGCCGCCATCGAGTAGACGGGCGATGTAAGGATGATCGAGATTGGCCAGGATCTGCCGCTCCGCGCGGAAGCGCTCCTGGATGATGTTGGACAACCACCCGGACTTCACAAACTTGATGGCGACTTTTTTGAGGTAGCTCTTATCGGCGCGAGTGGCAAGGTAGACGTCGCCCATCCCGCCGGATCCCAGTTCACTCTGGATTTCGTAGGCGCCCACGCGGCTCCCCACCAACTTCTCCACGGTTTCCAGCGCCGCGGTACTCGCGACCAGATTTTTCAGCCGTCCCTCTGTTTCGGTTCCGATCAACGATTGGACGTACCGGAGGAGTTCGTGATCCTCGCCACAGGATTCCTTTAAAAATCGCGGTCGTTCGGGCGGCGCTTTCTCCAGTACCGAGTGGTACAGGTCCTCCACCAACTGGAACCGCTCCGGAGTCATGGGCACGTTACGCTTTAGCGGCCCCGGCTGGCGATCCGCCCAATTCGCCGAGCAGCCAAGCCTCGGCGAACTTCAGATCGCGCTGGATGGTGACAGCGGACACCTTCAGCAACGCCGCAGTTTCTTCCATATTCAAGCCGCCGAAATAGTGCAGTTCCACTGCGCGAGCCTTGCGTTCGTCGAGTTGGGCCAACCGATCCAGGGCGGAGTTCATGTCGATGAAGTCGGCCGCGCCGCTGGGTGCGAATGCGATCGCTTCCGTCAGAGCCACCGGTTTGGCTCCGGTGCCCCGCTTTTCGGTTAGGTGCTTGCGCGCGTGATCGACTAAGACCTGGCGCATCAACTTCGAGGCGATCCCGTAGAAATGGGATCGATTCTCCCAGGCAGTTCCACCCTGGCGGGAAAGCCTGAGATACGCTTCGTGCACGACGGCAGTCGGCTCCAATGTGTGTC
>JBBQUE010000189.1:0-6256 GCA_038212805.1 Bryobacterales bacterium
AGGAAACGCGCGACTCCGCCGAGCGCGATCACATTCTGCGCGCCCTCGAAGATACTAACTGGAACGTATCCGCGGCCTCCCGGGTCCTGGCCATGGAGCGGACCAATCTCCACAAACGAATCCGTGCGCTAGGCCTGTCCAGAGGACGATAAACTGCACTTCTTGGTGTTCGCCTTCGGCCTCGGCGCGTTGTTGACAGGTTCCGGTAAACGTGGTGGATCACGACCGTAAGGGCGGGCCTGCCAGTTGGGCGGATGAGTTCAAGCGGATTCTCAAGCTGTTTAAGAGAACGCTCAAGCCCAGCACGAACCCAGCTAATCCCTCGTAAAACCGCCAGGGCTGGACATGCAGAGTGTCCAGCCAGACGCGAAATAGTCCGTAACACAGCCAGAAGAGACCGAAGTAAAACCCCACCGGACGGGGCCGCCGGTCCAGCCACAAGAACAGCGCGCTCAATGCCGCCAGGAACAAGCATTCGATCAAGCCGAGATCGAACCGGGCCCCCTCGGGAAACCGCACCGCGATCCAACTATGAGTGAACAGACCCTTGTGATCGTGCACCAGCGCGCACCCCACCCTGCCGATCATTCACGAGAACGGCAGCGCGTAGGCGATGACGTCGAGTATCGCCAAAGTCGTCATTATGCCCACCCGGTAAGCGGTGCAGTAGCCAACTACCCCCACCAACCCGCCCCAGAACGCACCTACTGACCGAATACCCCGTGCGGTCTGTATCACGATCCACGGGTTGGCCTGGAAGAGCGGCGTGTAATCAAGCGCCAGCTTCGCGACATGCGCCCCAATCAGCCCGCAGACCAGCGCCCAACTGGCCGCGTGCTCTATGTGCCGCCGGTCAATCGAAAACCGCTTCGCCCGCCGCAGAGTGATAAACACGGCTGTGAAGATCGCCGCAACCAGCAATATTCCAAAAACGTGAACTGGGAAAGGGCCCAGGTGATAAACGGGCAGCTCAAAGTAGGGAATCATGCGCCGTGTTAGTGCACGATGGTGAGGCCACTCACCGGACCGCCCATCGCCAAAGTTGTTACCAGGCCAGTACCCAAATTGATCGTCGAAACCGACTGGCCTTCGTAATTAGTCACCATCACGGTCTGATCGCCATATAACACCTTAAGATCCGTCGGCCCCAGCCCGACGACGAAACTGCGAATCACTTTCAGTGTTTCGGTGTCCAATTCCTGAACAGTCCCTGGCGAGCCGGAGGCGCTGCTAATGTACGCCCGGGTCCCCACGGAATTGAAGACCACGGACCGGGGCGCCGCCACCGAAAGAGTGCGCGCCACCGTATTCGTGAGAGTGTCAATGATATAAACCGCATCGCCCAGCGGAAAAGTGACGTACAGTTGGGAATCGTCCGGAGTCAAGGTGGCTGTCTGCGGATAACTTGTCACTGAGATAGAGGTGATCACTTTGCGCAACGCCATATCGATCACGGCAACTTGAGCATTCTCGGTGTTAAAGCTGGTGATATAAGCGCGTGCCCCATCGGAGGAAACGGCGATCCCGTGAGGGTTGACGTCAAAGGCAGTCGTCAACGTGAAGGTCACCCGGTTCGATGCAAGATCGATGAAGTTCACGGCATTGTCGAAGCTGGTCACCAGAGCTGTTAAGCCATCTGGAGTAAAGGCGATTTGCAGCGGCCGGGTCGCCACGGGAATCGTCGCCAGCATCTTGAACCCACAACTGGAGATACGGTTGACTGAAGCCCGGTCATGGTTTACTTGCAGTATATCGGGGTATGACGAATCGCAGGCCACGCTGGTGTTGTCCGACGCGCTGGGGCGCGCCGAAAATGGAAGATCAAGTATGGCGCGGGGCAGATAGGCGGCAGTGTCCGCCGCGGCGGTCCGTGCGCCATTCGAGGAGGAGGCGGATTTACCACCCTGGGTATATTTCGAGCCCTCCGAGTTAGTCCAAATAGGAGACTCTTTCGTGTCCGGGCAGCTCCAGTCATTCGCAGCGAAATTCGAGTTCGGGCTCGACACGCTCCCCCCCTTGCTGTTCACCAGAACCGGCATCGAAACCCCATTGTTATCCTTTCTGCACACTACTACATCCGTACCCAGGTCGGGCGGATCGCAGGGGCAATCGCACGCAATCACCAAAAACGCAACGGGACAGAGCACATAACCGATTTTCATCACATGTCCTTAACGGAAAATCACCGTCTTGCCGATGGCGGATTGAAGGACTACGGAGCCAATGTCCAGCCCGCTCGCCTTCAGATCGGCGGAGCCCGATGCAGGCCGGTTAATCAGATAAATGACACCCTTCGATTGCAGAGGATTCGCGCGGGTAGCCGGGAAATTCGCGAGAAACGCCGCGGGCACTGTAAAGCGAGTCACTCCTGGCCCGGCCACGCAGCCGAAAAGGCTGGTGCTGTTATTAGGCAGGTCGACGCCAAACCCGGCGATCGTTACGTTCTGGTCGGCCGCGCCGCCAGTCCAAGATAACGTGAGCGGTTGTGTGCGGTCCACCGTGAGCAGTTGGTCGCGGTTGGTCCATGTGAGTGGTTGCGGCATGGCGGCCGAAACGGAGTAGGCGCCCACGTCGATCCCTGCCACCCCGCTGATCTGATAATTACCCGGGTCCAGAAACAGGTTGTTCGTAAAGAAGTTACCAGTTACCGATCCACCCAGGTAATTCAATAAACTACCGGGCAACAGATTGGTGAGAACCTTCATACCGCGGGGTCCTGTAAAAGTAACCGCCGAACTGGTCAGCAGGGGGTTTCCATATACCTGCGCGCCCGGCAGAGGATCACCCCGGAGCAGATCGCCTTTTACCGAAAACATGGTGCATGTGCCGTCCGGAGGATAAGAATACACGGGGTGGAACGGAAATGCTGTATTGGGCACCTGCACAGCCACGCCCGATTGGTAATCCGCTCTCACGTCGATCGGCGCGCGGGTTCCCACGTCCTGCCGGGTCGTTACCCGGAATGCGTTCAGCGCCCCGGATCGCCCGCCGGTGACAAATGCGGGCGGAGGGTCGAACTCGAAGCATGAACCGCCATCCTGCGTGATCGCCATGGTTACCGCATTGCTCACGGTAGACCCGGCTGTGCGCACATAGACCGGAACCCAGCACTCAAGCGGAGCGTTATCGGGAACTTGAAACACGATCTGATCCGTCCCCGAACAACAAGGCGTCCGGCCACTGTAGAGGACCGCCGCATTCACGCCCCCCACCGAAACCTCCACTTTTACAGGCAGGTTGCCGGCCGTGGGCGCAACGTTATCGGCTGAAACCGGACCCAGCCCCGTCCCCCACAGCGTGATCGCCTGCCCGCGCTTTGCCGCCACGGTAGCGCTGTTGATCGGCTGAGCCGCCGCGGAAACGTAGTTCTGCAGAATCCCCGGACCCAGGCCCGTCCCGGTAGCCGTAAAAATGCCAAACGCGCTGGGCGCAATCATTACCGTCATCGGGTTGCTGCGCGCGTTGTTGTACGAAACCCGGACCGAAGCAGCGCCCACTGGAGCGTTCGAAGGCATAATGGCGTTGATCTGGCCATCTCCTACGAACAGCGGAATCGCATTGACTGAGTTCGAGCCCTGAGAAATGGTCACCGCCACGTTCGCCAGCGTTGTACCTAAGGGAAACGCATTCGCCTGAGCAGCCGGAGTAGGACCCAGCCGCGCGCCAAAGATGGAGAAAATGGATCCTTGTGCGATCGCCCCGCCTGGCAACCGGTTCGGCATATAACTGGCGGCGTTCAACACCGCTCGATTGAAAATGAGCGGCTGGGCAATTGCGCAGCCGGAGAACAGTAGCACAAGGAAAAGCTTGGGCATTTTGAAGCCGCCTCGTAGCAAGGATAACTTGAACTCAAATGTAATTCAAGCTGAAGAGTTTAAGTTTTCGACAAAGGTAAACCACGGAAGATTGGCCTGTTCCTCCGCGAGCCGGGCTCCACCTGGGCTTCAAGGAGATCGCCCACGTTCACGCCGACTGAGTTGCGGACGATTGCCATGGCTCTAGTTGAAGGGTTGAACTGTTCCCCTGCCTGGCCGAGCATAACGGCTGGCATCGGCTCCGTGCGCTAGGCTTGTCCAGAGGACGATAAATTGCGTTTCTTTGTGTTCGCCTTCGGCCTCCGCGTGTTACTAACCGCGCAGGAGCCCCAGCCCATCATCCGGGTGACCACCCGCCTGATTCAGGTAAACGTGGTGGTTCACGACCGCAAGGGCGAGCCCGTTACGGACCTCACCAAGGCCGATTTTCAGGTCTTCGACAAAGGCAAACCACAGAAGATCAGCCTGTTTCTGATGGATGCCAAGAACCACGCCGCGACGCCCGCCGTGAAGCCCTTGCCGCCGAATATTTTCTCGAACCGCCAGTCGCGCCAGGCTGGCCGGCCCGGTTCCGTCACTGTCGTCCTGCTGGATGGCGTGAACACCCGTTTTGAGGACCAGACGCGGTCCCGCCAACAATTAATGAAATTTCTGCAGGGGATTCAGCCGGACGATCAGGTGGCGCTCTATGCCTTGGGATCGAACTTGAAAATCCTGCACGACTTCACCAACACGCCCGATCATTTGATGAAAGCCCTGGGCAAATACCGTGGACGGATTGCGGCGGAGCAACAGGCGGGTGAGCCAGCGCCCATCGATCCCACGGGCAACGACGACCTGGATCAGTTCCTGGCCAATGCCGATCACATGGTTGCCGATTACGCCAACGTGAACCGCGCGAAATTTACGCTGAGCGCCATGGAAGCCATCGCCAATCATCTGGCCGGGCTGCCCGGACGCAAGAATCTGGTATGGTTCTCAGGGGGATTTCCGTTCACCCTGGGCCTGGATCCGGATGAGTATTCCAGTGACCCCCGCTTTGAGCGGCGCACTTTCAGCGAAGAGACGGAACGCGTGACGCGCGCGATGAACAATGCGGGCATTGCCATTTATCCCGTGGATGCTCGCGGTTTGGTGGGCCCCGCTGGCTTCGACGCATCCATCCGCACCAGTCCCATCCGGCCTGGTAGAACCCTGCCCCCGAGCGGGCCCAAGAACTTCGACACCATGCAGATTCTGGCGGATGCCACCGGTGGGCGGGCGTTTTACAACACCAACGATCTGGAAGGCGCAATCCGCAAAGCGGTGAACGATTCGGTGGTTACTTATACCCTCGGCTTCTATTCCAGCAACGACGATTGGGATGGCAAGTTTCATAAGCTGAAGGTGGAAGTGAACCGCAAGGGCGTGGAGGTCCGGTACCGCAAAGGATATCTGGCCGAGAAAGAACAGACCCCGACCGCCAAACAGACCCAGGCGCGGATCGAGGAAGCTGTCCGCGGCCCGGTGGAGGCTACTGGCATCGAGATCCAGGCCCGCACGGATCCTTCCGACAAGCCGGCCGATGGCACCCTGCGCGTGCTGGGCAAGATTTTCGGTCAGGATATTACATTGGAACCGAAAGGGGAACGGTGGGTTGGCTCAGTGGAACTGCTCTTCGTGCAGCGCGCCGCCGATGGTTCCGTGGTCGATACCTTTGCGCAAACGTTGACCCTTAACCTGCTCAAGCCCCGCTACGACACCATGATGCAGCAAGGGCTCATTTTCACTCGCTACCTGACTCCCAATGCGAAAGCATTTCAGATCCGGATCATCGCGTACGACCGGCCAAGCGGGAATATGGGTTCCATTTACATTCCCGTCAAGTGAGGGATCCCTCTTTGCGTCGCGAGAGGAGCGTTCCCAAAAGCAGCGCGTACATCGGATCCGTGGGGAAGCGGTAGCGGTTATTTTCAAAGCTTGATAACAGCGTCGTTGTAATCAGGATAAATACGATATTGAACAGCAGATACATCACCAGAGCCCGTTGCGGACCGGTCAATCGCCAAGCCAACAGCGTGCCCCAGCCCAAGAGCAGAGGAACCAGCACCATCAGGAACGTCCCGGTGTAGAGCAGCAGCGAAGCCCCCGCGCCGCTCGCCTTCAAAGCCCTCAGCCCTTTGCGCGTGGTCTCTCGAAACTGTCCGAAGACCAGCACGTTCACGGCGTGGTCCAACGGGCGAATCGCCGCCCGGTTATCGTCGAAATGAAAGAAGTCCGTGGCCGGCAGGAAGTAGCAGAAAATAGCGATCCCTACCGACTGAATATAGCCGCGCGGACGAAGCCGCAGGGACTGTTTGGCGATCTCCCGGTTCATGGCGTCCGCTTTCAGATACACCATGTGATTGGTGTTCACCGCGCCCCCCGCCTGCTTGGTGTCTTCGTCCAGAATCGGAATCCCG
>JBBQUE010000190.1:0-6233 GCA_038212805.1 Bryobacterales bacterium
TCCGCACAATGCGTCCAGTAAGTCTTGATCCTGCGGCGTGAGATCGTCGAAGCCTGCCAGGATCAGTGGGTACGGGCGATCCATGGCTTCGGCCCGGACTTGGCTGGCGATGTGGTCGCTGAGGCGCGCGGCTTCCAGCCAGCCGCGTTCGTCCGTCCGGCGCTGGAACTCCGCCGCCCAACCGGCGAACGCTTCGGTATCTTCACTGGTTTCAAAGGCGGCGGATGGAAACGGTAAGCGGTATGCTTGCAACAACTTCCAGGCGTCCATGGCGCAGCGCGCGGTTTCCGGGACGCGCAGCAGCGTACGGCCCGCGGGCGATTGCCAGATGATATCCTCCCACAGCGCCGCCTCCTGGGCGGGGTTTAAAACAGCGCACGAGAGTGCGCTGGACGACCGCTGTAGAAAGCCATCCCACGACAAGATACTGGGTGTGGGCCAAACCGATCGGCCACGGTCCCGTTGAAATACGGTATACGAACCCACCAACTCCCGCGCCAGCCGGTGGCTAGCGGTCAGGACCGTTGCGCCCCGCTCCACTTGTTGTTGCAGTAACTCCAGATCCATGTGCTTCCAACAACAGTATGACGGACTGGGCCACCGCACAAAACCGAACGGCCACCGGTAAACGAACCTACCAACTCCCGCGCCAGCCGGTGGCTAGCGGTCAGGACCGTTGCGCCCCGCTCCACCTGTTGTTGCAGTAACTCCAGATCCATGCTGTTCCAACAACAGTATGACGGACTGGGCCGGGGTTCCTTCCAGCAGGTGTTGCAAGTGCCGGGCCAGGATGGCAACATGGGGATCGGCTAGCAGGTAATCATGCCCGCCCGGCAACTCTATCAGGCGCGTACTTGGGGCCAGATTTTTCCAGCCCAGTGCGGGATCGAGACAGCTATCGGGCGCTTGCAGCTGAGCCCGGAACACTGCCGCCTGCCCGGCGTAGGGGGCCGGCCGGTAGCGCAAACCGGATTGGATGAACGCCTCAGTCTGGTTGCGGAGCAACTCAGGCAGCAGAGCCGTTTTGGCGAAAACGGAATGGATGGCGAACCCCAGCCGCCAGATTTTGTGTTGGGCTTTGAGCTGTAAGTTTCGGGCGCGGTCCAGCAGATAATCCCGGTTGGCTTCGTTTTTTCGGGACTGGCGCAAACTCCGGTGGTAGGCCAAGCGCCGCAGGGGGAGGGTAATTCGTTCACCGGTGGCCATGTGGCGGCGGTACGTGGGGTTCACCGAATCCAGCAAACCCAGGAAACCCACCGTTTCCCCCTGCCGCGCCAGCTGCTGGGCCATCTCATAGGCCACGAAACCGCCAAAGCAATAGCCCAGCAAGGCGTAGGGGCCTTCTGGTTGCACCGCCCGCATTTCCCGGATACTGTTGGTGGCAATCTCCTCAATGGTCAGAATCCGTCCGCCGTCCAGGCTGACGGGTTGGATCCCGTAGAGCGGTTGGTCGCTTCCCAGATGTTCTCCCAGGCGATTGAAGCGGAACCCATAGACCGGATCGGGATGGATACAAAACAGCGGAAGCCGGGTCCCGCGGGACTGAATGGCGCTGACCGGCGAAATGGATAGCGCGGCATCCCCCCGATCCAGAATCGCCGCCAACTGCGCCACCGTGGGTGCCAGGAACAGGGTGGTCAACGGGAGCACCTGGTCGAACTGATCGCGAATGCGCGCCATCACCTGGGTCGCTTTCAGAGAGTGGCCGCCCAGGTCAAAGAAGTTATCGTGGACGCCAACTCTTTCTAGTTTCAATACTTTGGCCCATATCGTGGCCAGCCGCTCTTCGGTCCGGGTGGTGGGCGAGGCGAAGGTCTGGCCGGGGTTGGCTTCGTTTTGTGGGGCGGGCAGCGCGCGCCGGTCTACCTTGCCATTGGCGTTGAGCGGCAGCCGGTCCAGAATCAAAATGTGAGCTGGAATCATGAAGCCGGGAAGGCGATCGCGCAGATAATCTTTCAGTTCCTGGGCGGTGCAGTGGCTCTCCGGGTGCTGGGCTACGTATGCCACAACCATCTTGTCCGCGCCTTCGCCCGACACCACGGCGACGCTTTGCCGGACGGCCATGTGCTGATCCAGCAGCGCTTCGATTTCGCCAAGTTCGATGCGGAACCCGCGCAGTTTTACTTGGTTATCGGCGCGGCCGAGGAATTCCAGATTGCCATCCGGCAGGGCGCGCACCAGGTCTCCGGTCTTGTAGAGCCGGCCGTCCGGACAGGGGTTGAGCCAATCCGGGATGGGAATGAAGCGTTCCCGTGTGGTCTCCGGACGCCGCAGGTAACCGCGCGCCAGGGCGTCGCCCCCGATGTGCAATTCACCCGGTACCCCGGCGGGGACCAGGTTCAGGTGTTGATCCAGCACGTACATGGTGGCGTTCGAAACCGGACGCCCGATGGGGACCGACGCCACCCCTTCGATCACGGTGGCGCGGGTGACATCAAAATACGACGTGGAAATGGTGGCCTCGGTAGGTCCGTAGGTATTGCTCCAAAGAATATGAGGCGGCGCGATGGCACGCCAGCGGGCCAGGGATTCAAGCGACACTTTCTCGCCGCCTACCACCACCAGGCGCAGAGTAGCGGGCAGGATCTCGGGCAGGGCAGTGGGCAAGCGGTCCAGTTCGGCGGTCCACTCCTGCCAGAACGCTGTCGGCAGGTCCAGCACGGTGATTCTTTGCGTGTGCACGAACTCGACGAGAGAGGCGGCGGAGGCCAGGACCGCATCGGTCCGCAGGACCACCGCCGCTCCCTGGAAGAGGAACGGATAGATCTCTTCGGCGGCGGCATCAAAGCTGATCGAGGCAAACTGCAGCACGCGGTCCGCGGCCGAAACTTGGTAGTGAAGGGCAAACCACGTGGCGTGGTTCACCACCGAACGGTGCGTCACCACCACTCCTTTCGGTTTCGCGGTGGAGCCGGAGGTGTAGATCACATAGGCCGCGTCCCCGGGTTCGGCGGGATAGCCAGGGTTCGTGTCTTCGAAGGCATCGCTGAGAGGGATGGTCTCGGAGTCCAGGACCACTTGGGCCTGGCTGTCCGCAAGCATGGCCAGCTTGCGCTCCTGGGGATACGCGCGGTCGATGGGAACGTAGGCGGCCCCGGCTTTCAAAATTCCCAGCAGCGCGGCGATGAGCGGCAGGGAACGGTCCAGGGTGAGCGCTACCAGAGATTCCCGCCGCACGCCCCGGCTATGGAGATACCGGGCCAGGCGGTTGGCGCGTTGATTCAGTTCGCGGTAGGTGAGCCGGCTGTCCTCAAAAACGACCGCGATGGCGTCCGGGGTCCGCTCCGCTTGGGCTTCGAAGAGCCGGTGCAGGCAGAGATCGCGAGGATAATCGGCTGCGGTATGGTTCCATTCCACCAGCATTTGCTGGCGTTCGGACGGCGTAAGTAAGGGCAGAGCCGCAAGGGTAAGGGACGGGTCGCCCGCCATGGCTTCAAGCAGCGTTTTGAAATGGCCGCGCATCCGTTCAATGGCGGCACGGTCGAAGAGGCTGGTATCGTATTCCAGTTCGCCCGCCAACCCGTCAGAGCTTTCGATGCATGTCAGCGAGAGATCAAACTTCGAGGTTCCATTGTCCGTTCCGAGCATGCGCAAGGTGGCGTCCCCCAGGCGCGTGGCCGGCCTGGGAGCGTTTTGGAGCACGAACATGGCTTGAAAAACCGGCGGCCGGCTGGGGTCGCGGTCAGGCGCCAAAGCTTGCACCAGTTCGTGGAACGGGACGTCGGAATTCGCGTAGGCGTTCAGCGCGGTGCGCCTGGTCCGCTGGAGCAAATCCGAGAAGGTGGGATTTCCGGAGAGGTCGCCGCGCAGAACCAGCGTTTGGATGAAAGCTCCCATCAACCCCTCCAACTGCGGGCTGGTGCGGTTGGCCAGAGGTGTTCCGACCAGCAGATCCGTTTGACCGGTGTAGCGGCTGAGGAGTGTTTGGAACGCCGCCAGCAGGGTCATGAACAGTGTACAGTGCTCCTGGCGGCTGAGGTCTTTGAGCTTCCGCAGCAAGTCAGGGGAAAGCTTGAAGTATAGTTTTGCGCCATCGCCGGTTCGGACCGCCGGGCGCGATTGTCCCGCTTGCAGTTCCAAAACGGGCAGCGGGCCAGCCAGCTGACGTTCCCAGTAGGCGAACTGTTCGCGGAGTCGGGGCGATTCCAGGTGCCCCTGTTGCCAGATGGCGTAGTCGGAATACTCCAAAGGCAAATCGGGGGGGCGACGCCCTTCGTAGTGCGAGACGAGTTCGTCGATCAGAATGCCAATGGACCAGTCGTCCGCCACGATGTGGTGCATGGTGACGATCAGGTGATGGCTTTGCGGGCCCAGGCGCAGGAGTTCCGCCCGGAAGAGCGGTCCCGCGGCGAGATCGAACGGGTGGCGGATAGCTTCGTTTTGCGGCGCTTCGCTCATGCGGAGATGAAATGGCTGAGCAGAAACGGACAGGACGTGGGCCACGGGCTGACCTTGAACTGCGGGGAACACGGTCCGCAGCGAAGAATGGCGTTCCAGAATGGCTTGGATGGACTGCTCCAAGGCCGCGAGATCGAGCGGCCCGGTGATTTCGATCACCACCGGGACAAGGTAAAGCGGACTGCCGGGATCCAACTGGTCCAGCAGCCACAGGCCTTGCTGGGTGGAGGAAAGGGGCGCGTCCGCGGGGCCGTCGCGTTTCGGAATGGGTGGCTTCAAGCGGGGCCGGGATTCGTCCTCAAGCGCCGAAGCCAGGCGTTCGAGACCGCCCTGGGGTTGGTGTTCCCGTACGCAGGCTGCCAGGCGGGCGGCAGTGGGCTGGTCAAACGCTTTCTCAACCTCGATCTGGACGCCGTGGGCTGCGCGGACCCGGGCTGTGATGCGCATCAGGCTGAGCGAATGTGCGCCCAGTTCGAAAAGATCGTCGTGCGGGCCCAGGTTCCCGACAGCCAGGACCTCAGAGCAGATGCGAAGAAGGCTTTCTTCCAGCGGGTCGGCCGGCAGGTCGGGTTGCGGGGTTGATTGACACCGGCTTGCCCACTGGGCTGCCAGGGTCCGGCGGTCGACCTTGCCGTTCGGGTTCAGCGGTATTTGTTCGATCGGGACGAAGTGCGCGGGCAGCATGTAATCCGGTAGCCGCGACCGCACGTAAGCACGTAGGCTGGAAGTCTCGCCCGCCACAAACGCGCCCACCACAAACGCCACGAGCGAATCCTGCACCGCGAGGACAGCCGCGTTCCGGACCTCCGGGTGACCGATGAGGACAGACTCGATTTCGCCGGGCTCCACGCGGAAGCCGCGAATCTTGAGTTGCTGGTCCAGGCGGCCGAGGTATTCGACGTCGCCATTCGGAAGGGCGCGGCCCAGGTCTCCGGTGCGGTAGAGCGTTCCGCCTTGGATGAAGCGCTGGCTGGTCAGATCGAGCCGCCCGTGGTACCCCAAGCCGACCCCGGGACCTTCGATGTGAATCTCGCCGGTAGCCCCTCCCGTAGCTCCCCCCGTGGCGTCCCCCGTAGTTCCCATGACTACCGGTGTTCCGGTTTCATTCAGCAAATGGAGGCTGGCACCCGGGATGGGTTGACCAATCGGGACCGTGTGCGCGCCGTCCGGCAACGCATCGGGGATTGAGTATATGCTCACAATCCCGGAAGTCTCCGTTTGCCCATACATGTTGACCAGTTTGGCCGGATGATGGAACTCCTCGCGCCATGCGCGCGGGACATCGGCGAGGAGACGCTCACTGGCGGAAAGGATCAGGCGGACCTGATTTTCGAGTAACCCGGTTCGCTGGGGGACGGAGAGTCCGCGCAGGATCTCCACGCAGGTCCGCCAATAGGTGGGGACTAAATCCAGGATGGTGACGCCGGACTGCTGCACCCGTTCGAACAATGCGAGGGGATCCTGGATTTCGCGCGGGGAGGCGAGCACGACGGCGGCTCCCCGGGAAAGGGGCAGCAGGAGCTGGCGCACCGAAGAAGAGAAGGCAAACGATGCGGTGTGCAGAAAGCGGTCAGTGGGTTCAATGCCCAACGCGGAGTGCATGGACCCCAGGTAATAGCGGAGATTCGCGTGGGAGATGAGTACCCCCTTGGGATCGCCGGTGGAGGCGGAGGTGTAGATCAGGTAAGCGGGGGCATTGGCTGGGATTTCGGTCTCCGGGGCCAGGGGGGTCAAAAATTCGGCCGACCGCAGCGCGGCTTGGATATCGATGACGGGAGCGATGCCTTCGGGAACCGGGCCACTGGCGAGAATGATGCCGGGTTGGGCGTCTCTGA
>JBBQUE010000191.1:0-6222 GCA_038212805.1 Bryobacterales bacterium
CCCTGCGGCTCGTCGTTCCCGGTTGGGCCGGCGATTCCTGGGTCAAATGGGTGAAGCGCATCGACGTACTCGATCACGATTTCGAAGGCTTCTTCATGAAGACCGCCTATCGCCATCCCACCAAACCCGTCGCCCCAGGCACCGCCGTTCCCCCCGCGGAGATGACGCCCGTCACCGATATCAACGTGAAGTCCGTAATCGCCTCACCCGCCGGAAACTGGGCCGCTCCGGGACTCGTGAAAATCAGCGGAGCAGCCTGGTCCAACGGCTCCGAAATCGCCGCCGTGGACGTCTCCACCGATGCCGGCAAAACATGGAAACCCGCGCATCTGGGCAAGGATAAATCGAAATACGCCTGGCGCCTCTGGAGCCTGAACTGGAAAGCCCCCGAAGGCAAGTACGCCATCCTGGCCCGCGCCAAGGATGCCGCTGGCAACGTCCAGCCCATGGAGCAGCAATGGAACCCCTCCGGCTATTCCTGGAACGTCTCCGCGCCCAGGGAACTCGTGGTTTCCCATTCGGAGCAGGGTCCAATCGTAGCCACCGCCATGCCCGTAGGCGATCACCCCCCCGGCTATAAAACCGCCTGCCTCACCTGCCACGAAGAAGATCTCATGCGCATGCAGAAACTGAATCCAGCGCAATGGGATCGTGAAGTGCAAAAGATGGTGGGCTGGGGAGCGGAAATCAAACCCGAAAACAAGGACGCAATCCTCAGCTACCTGAAGACCAATTTCAAACCATAACCTACGCTTTCCTGCGTGTATGGGATCCAGCGCTGTTATGCGGAAGGCGCCGGAACTGCGTTATTCTAATGGCAAGGACAGTCCCAGCTAGGGGGGACGCTCTGCCTTCAGGATCGCCGGAATCCCGAGAAAAGCCGCGTGAGAGAATTTGCACCTGATTGGTGATGGCCTAAATAAAGAATCCCATGCCAAACCATTGGAAAGCATTAAAACATGGCAAAGATGAGGCGACCATCAAGCGCGATGGCTGTCTTAACATTGATCAAAGACCCGCCTACGTCGCGCTTCTCGATGGCGTAGCAACCCTTTTTGACATTTTCCCAAAACCCCGCGCACGGACGATTCGGGCGTTCAAGCACCACCCGGCGCAATGGGAATCGGTCGAAAGCGCACTTGCTCATGATTGGGTTGTAGTTGGACAGGACATGTCGTCGGCCATAAAAGTGCACCAATATAAAGCAAACGAAGAAGCTGCCCTCACAACAACAGAGCGCGCCTCTACCCGATAAGTCATACGAATCTCGCGCCGGCACACCAAAGCCGGAGGAGCGCATAGTCATTGAGGCGCGTTCCGAGCAGTTCAAAGGGCCGCTTCCCCATCCAGAGATTTTGCGCAGCTACAACGAAATCGTTCCTGGATCGGCACAGAGTATCATCGATAGCTTTGTCACTGAGGGAGATTACCGGCGCAAGCAGGGCACCCGTCGGATGCTAATGTGCGAGGATTGGGCGCGTGAAGACATCGGACTGCAAAAGCGTGGGCAAGTTTTCGGATTTATTCTGGCGTTTACAGGAATCGCTGGCGGGCTGGCCGTGATGGCTTTTAGCGCCAGGCTTGGCGCGGAGATCGGTGGAGCGGTTGTAAGCGGTGCTTCGCTCGCAGCTATTGTGTGGCATTCCTGAGACGCGGGCATATGAACCAGGCAGGCAGCGAATCTGAGTAAAAGCCGGAACAGAAAGTTTCCTAAGCGGCCAAACTCCCCTCTCCTTCGGACGCCGTTAACGGGACAAGGCGCAAAACCCTAACGTGGTGGGACAGGCCCCATGGCCTGTCCCCCTACCTCCCCCTAAAAGAACACCCGCACCCCAATCTGCACCATCCGGTTAAAGTTACCCTGTGAAGTAATCTTCCCGAACGATGAAGATCCCGGCTCCCACGAAGTATTCGGACCGCGGAAGAACGGTGTGTTCGTCGCGTTCAGAATCTCCCCCCGGAACTGCGCCTTCACCTTCTCCGTAATGGAAAAGCTCTTAAACGCTGAAGCATCCCAGTTATACAACCCCGGTCCCAGAATCGGCAGCGTCCGCGAAACATTCCCAAACGTCAGCGGAGTCGGCCTGCTAAACGCCCCCGCATTCAACCACGTGCCGTTAACGCGGCTCCCCACGTTCCCGGAGGTCGCCGGATTCTGCCCCGTCGCGTTCGGCCGCTCACTCGCCGTGAACATCACGCTGTTATCGTTGTTCACGTTCGTAATGTTCAAATAATATCCCGATTGCGTGGCATTCGTCAGGTTGATAGACCATCCGCCCACCGCCAGATCCTGCCAGCGGTTCGAACTGCCCAGGAACTTCTTGCCCTTCCCAAACGGCAGTTCATAGCTCGCCGTCATGCTGAAACGCGTGGGCGGAATAAAGTTCGAAGCGCTCCATTCGCCCCCCAGGTTGTAGACGTTTTGCGGTCCGGCCGCGCCCCCATTTGCGTCGTTGCCCGCCCCGCCGCTGCTCCGGTCGAACGCCCGCGCCCACGTGAATTGCGCCAGTAAGTTTAGCCCCGCCGACATACGCTTCTGCAGCTTGAACACAAACGAATCGTACTTCGCTTTGTTCTGGTCGCTATAGCGGTAATTCAGGTCGCCATAAGCCGGGAACGGACGCAGCAACTGGGATCGCGTCACCGTCTTGCTCCCCAGCAGGCCGTTGCCACCCGCCATGTAATACGGGTTCGTAACCGACGTCGCAAGCGCCGCCACGCCCAACGAAGCATACTGCGGCTCCAATTGATTGATGTTCAGGCTCGGCGTGCCCAGCACCAGATTGTGGCTGCGGCTCCCCACGTAACCCACCATGATGCCCATGTTGTACGGCAACTCGCGCTGCACGTCCACGCTGAACTGCTCAATCCAGGTCGATTTCGCATTCGGATCGATAATCGACAGCCCAATCCCCAACCCCGTCTGGTCGCCCCTCGAATTACCCTGCGGCTGTACCAACCCGTTCGGGAAAGGGTTCGACAGATTAATCGCCGGAGTCTTACCGCCATCCAGCGTCGCTAGCGGCGAAGTCGTCGCGTTATAGCCTTCCGGCAGATACGGAGAGTTCAAAGCAATCGTCGGTGCCCAGAAAATGCCGTAGCCGCCGCGAATGGTCGTCTTCGTGTTCACCGAATAAGCCGCGCCCAACCGCGGAGACAGCTTGTTGAACGTCGGGTTCCCGGTCGTCGTCTTCGTCGTGTTGATCCCCGGGAACAGAACCGCGCCCTTCACCGTCGTGCCCAATGTGTTTGAAAGCGAGTTCACCGCGTTCCGGTCGAAGCCCACTATCAGGTTATTCTGTTGTTCCTGCAAACCGGTCTCATGCTCCCAGCGCAGCCCCACGTTGATGGTCAGGTTCTTGCGCACGCGGATATCGTCCTGCGCCCAGCCGGAAAAGTACTTGATGTATTCATTCAGCTTGGTGCTCAAGCTCGAAGAAGCGCTGCTCGGCGCACCCAGCAGCAGGTCCGCGATATCCGCGCCGCCCACCGCGGTTGCCGCGCCCGTGGCATCCACCGAATTCGACGCGAAATACTTCCGCGTGAACTGATTATCAAATCCGAAGTTGCCGCTGCCGTTGCCCAGATCCAGGCCCGAAGTCGACATCTTGCGATAGTCCACGCCCGCCTTCACGCTATGTATGCCCATGTACTTCGAAACCGCGCCGTTCCAGCTATGCGAGTTTGGAACGTACGATCCCAGGCCTTCGCCAAACCCATAGAAATTCGAAAAACTCATGGCTGGAATGCTGTTCACCGGGGCCGTCCCCACGAACGCCGGCGAGAAGCCCAGGGCCGCCAGATCAATGTGCTGATACTTCTCGAACGAATAGTTCGGGAACCGGTTAAAGCCATACCGCGCCGTCACCACGGTCGTCGCGTTCACCATAATCGTCGTGCCCACGTTCGTCGCGTCCACGCGCCGGTCCAGTCGCCATTGGCTCGGGCTGGTAGGCAGATCCGGGAACCACGTTTCACCCGGCTCCAGTGAGTTGTATCGCAGATAAGACGCGCTCAGGAACATCCACCGGTTCACCTTGTGGTCGCCCTTGAACGTCTTCTGGTCGGCCTTGCTGGGCAGGCTTCCCGTCCAGTTCACGTTGTTCGCGCCAAAGCCCGAAGCGGTAATGTTGGGCTGTGCGAAGTAGTTCGCAATGTTGCGGCCCACCGGATTAATCCGGCTCGCGGGAATCGTGTTGTTCGGAAATGCAATCCGGTTGCCCGCCGCGTCCACGCTGTTCGGATCGTAAATAATGCGGCCCGATTGCGAAAAGTTACCCGCCCGTTCCAGCAGCGTCGGTGCTGACGTCTGCCCCGAAGCGCCCTGGGTATCGCGATAGCCTTCAAACGTCACGAAGAAAAACGTCTTGTCCTTGCCGCTATATACTTTCGGAATCGAAACCGCGCCGCCCAAGCTGCCATAGTAGTTCCGGAATGGCTGGTCCACAATCGGCTGTCCCGCCCCGCGTGCGAAATACAGATTCGCCAGCCAGTCGGTCTGCCGCATATATCCGCCCAGCGATCCATGATATTGGTTGCTTCCGCTCCGCAGCACAGTGTTAAACATGCCGCCGCCCGAACGTCCTATTTCCGCGTCGTAGGTGTTCGATTGCACCTTCATTTCCTGCACCGCTTCAAGCGACGCAATAATCACCGCGCGATTATTCAAATCCGTGATCGGCACGCCGTCAATCAGGTAATTGTTGCCGCGTACCGGCCCGCCCGCAATCGAAATCTGCGACGATCCCGATTGGTCCTGCATGCGCACGTAACCCGGATGCCCCACCGGCGCAACGTTCGTCGCAAAGCGCGCGAACAAATAAGGGTTG
Organism: Bryobacterales bacterium; assembly: GCA_038212805.1. Lineage (GTDB taxonomy): Bacteria > Acidobacteriota > Terriglobia > Bryobacterales > Bryobacteraceae > JANXQZ01. The sequence goes on from JBBQUE010000191.1 coordinate 4,830, forward strand.
CGCCCCAGAATCGGCCGATCCTGGAATTTTTGCCTGTCGATCACTTGGCCCATCGATGCGGATGACGTGTCCAGCAGCGGCACTTCCTCCGTCACCGACACGCTCTCGGTAACGTTTCCGATCTCCAGCGTCACGTCCACCGTCACCTGGCTCTGCGTCTCCACCATCACCGTCTTGCGTTCGGTCTTCTTAAAGCCCTTCATCTCAACCGAGACGGTGTAGCTGCTCGGAATCACCTGGCTAAACACATATTCGCCAGCTGAATTGGTTACCGTGGTGCGGATGGCATTCGTACCCTCGTTGGTAAGAAAGACCACCGCGGTTTGCACCACCGCGCCAGCCTTGTCTACTACAAGTCCTCTTACTCCGCCATAAATCGACTGCGCCGGTGCGTGCATAGGCAGCGCCAACCCGGCCACAAAAAGCATAGCTGTAAGTCGTTTCATTCATCGTCCCCGTTGACACACATAGAGTTTCACGGTCAAAACCCCAAACGTGGAGGCAAGGTTCGCACGTGGAAAGCGCGCCGGACGAGCAAGGTTCGGATTCGTTGATTGTCACAACTTGGCAACGACGCTGTCAAGCGTTCCCATCAGATTTCAACCTGAATTCCTCACGCCCACAACAACATACAAAATTCGGCCGCTTGTTCCATCTCACCCGCCTGCTAAAACTAGGCCATGTCGAAGAACCGCACCCTCATCAATCGCTCCAACGCAAAGCTCTCCACCGGCCCCAAATCCGTCGCCGGTAAACAAACATCCTCCATGAACGCCCTCCGCCACGGCCTAACCAGCCAGGTCGTCGTCATGCCCACCGAAGACCTCTTCCTCTACCTGGACCACTCTGGATCCTTCCACGCCGAATACTCCCCTCAAGGCCCCACCGAAACCCACCTCGTCCAAACCCTGGCCGATTGCGCTTGGCGTCTCAACCGCGCCCGCGCCCTCGAAAACAACCTCCTCACCCTAGGCCTACAATCCCAAGCCCGCCGCCAAAACCTCGACAACCACCACGAAATCCAGGACGCCCTGGCCACCGCCGCCGGCATCGAAGCCCGCACCCGCCAGCTCGCCATGCTCTCGCTCCACGATTCCCGCCTCACCCGCCAGTTCGAAAAAACTCTCACCCTCCTCCAATCCCTCCAAGCCGCGCGCCAAACCCAGCACCAGGCTGACCTCGAAATCGCCGCCCGCATCCTCCAACTCCATGCAACCGAAACCACTTCCCCCTACGACCCAACCCAAGATGGCTTCGTTTTTTCAACCCAGGAAATCGAGACCTACCTCTTCCGCAAAACCCGCAAATCCAAGGCCTTCCACGCCGGCCACACCCGCGCCGCCTAACCATCCGTTGTTTTATCCGCGTCCATCCGCGGCTAAATCGCTGCATT
>JBBQUE010000192.1:0-6218 GCA_038212805.1 Bryobacterales bacterium
TCCGGGGAACGGGCCTTTGCCGGAAGGTATAAGAAGTGTTCCGCCCAGCTTCCATGGGTCTGCCCCGACAGAAACTTCGCGCTCCTGGAATGTGTCCGGCTTACTATATGCCGGTCGCTTCCAAAGCGGCGGCAGAGGTGCATTGGCGGGCCTTAGATAGAGCCCTGCCACATGCAGCTTTTCATCCAGCGTGAACTGAATACTGATGGGGGCTTTCGAGAATTGTACGGGGAAACTGACCAGGCTGTTCTTACCATCACGGGCCATCACGGGCTCTCCGATGGAGACAACTGTGCCAAAGCCCTTCAGCTCCGGCCCCACGCGGTCCCGAAGAAATTTTGTGGTGAGTTTCTGCTTGCCGGCCTCAGTCAGCACAGAGCCCATGGCAGCGTACCGGCCACCCAGCAGCATGTCGAGCGCTTTGCGCCCGGCAACAGCTTCTTTTTCGTTAACGACGGGGTCCGGCGGAGCGGCCCACAGGAGGGCGGCCGCCAGAAAGCAGAGGCTACGGAATGGCAATCATTCCGGCCATGGTCGCATCGTGACCCAGGTCCCATGTCGCTTCGAGCTTAAAGGTCTTGGCATCGTAGACCTCAATATCAAAACTGGCACCATAGAGATACAGCTTCTTACCGTTGGTAGACATGCCAAACGTGAAGCGGGAACGGCAAGGGACCTCGGCGGTGCGTGTGATCTTGCTGGTACCCATATCGAGCGCCCAAAACTCACAGCGCTTATTGCCGCCGACACCATTGGTAATCACGGTGAAGGCTTCCTTCTTATCCGGACTAATGCGCATACCAGCCATGGATTGTGGTGCGGGGCCGATTGGTTTGAAATCGAACCTGCGCTTATTCAGGTCGAACGTGGCGAGGCCGAAAACGCGGTTGTGCACAATCGGATCCGAGTAGTTAAAGATACTCACGCGCTGGTTTGGATCGCTCAGTGATTCCTGGGGAATGCTTAATCCCAGTTCCCGCATGGAAGGATCTTCCGGGCGTTCGAGCGCGATTTTTTCCACTTCACTGAAGTCTTCCGCTTTCAGAACCAGAACGTTGGAGCCGAACTGATAGAGATACTTCCCGTCCGGTGAAACCTCAAAGCCGCCCCCCCGAAAGCCGCCACCACCAGCACCACCCGGCGCTCCGGGAGTCGCAGGTTCTTCGGGAGGCTGCTCGACCGTTTTCGTGATCTTCTGCTGCGCCACGTCAATGATGGTGTACTTTGCTTTACCCACTTCATAGCGATCCACCAGTTTGGTGAACTCGGTTGTCGTGGTGTAAAGCAGCTTGCCTTCAGGGTCGGGCGCCGCGCCCTGTAAACGAAAGCGATGTGTGGCGTCGTTCAACACAAAGTGGCTGAGCACTTTGTGGGTGGCGACGTCCATCACTTCAAAGCCTGACCGGTCATTCGTGAAGATATAGAGCAGCTTCTTATCGTGCGAAAGGCGGATATTCACAGGCAGCCCGGTTTCGAGCTTAATCTGGTCGATTACCTTACCCTTGTCCTCATCAATAACTAAGAGCAGGTTCGGATAGGCACCCATAAACAGGGTACCTGCCGAAGCGGAGACGCACGAAAACGCGAACCACGCGATGAGTTGTTTCATAGTCATCCTTGAGTGATGAGGTTCTTTCTAGGGGAAAACCAGATCCAGGTTGCGCCAGTCTTTGGTTGCCGTGGCACACTTGCCGGCCCAGTCCGGATAGTTGTTCAGATGGTCCGGAACCTGTGCCGGCCAGAAGCATGTCACATAGCAATCGTAGATATCGCGTTCCACAGGCTGGCAGAGTCCGGCGGTACCGCCTGCGGAATCCACTTCCCAGCCCGGCGAAAATGCCAGCGCGCATCCCATGGGTATGTGCGGACGCTGTTGGGTCTGGTTCTGCAGGGCGACGATGTCGTCCCCGCCCATGCTCTGTTCTGACGGCGGCCGGCCCATCGACGTCACAATGTCGTCAATGCGTCGAGCTTTTCTATTGAGCCCTTTCAGATGTTTCAATTCAGTGCCTTCCTTTCGGCAAATTGTTCGAGGAATTCCGGATTGCCGGCAGATATCGCGCCATAGATCCGTAAACAGGTATCAGTCCAGTCGCGAATCCAGTCACAGTAGTGCAGGTTCGGGTGACCGGTATCGCCATAGCGTACGAAGGCCTCATGGTGACAGCCGCCCGCACAGAGTGGCCGCGCCCAGCAGGTGTGGCAATCATACTTGCTGTTGATGTGGCCGCGGTTCAGAAAGTCGGCCTGTTTGGTCTTATCCAGACCGGTGGAGATGTTGCCGAGCGAATGCGCGTCAGAATCGACAAAGCGGTGGCAGGGCGCGATATCGCCCGAAGGTCCTACGCCCATCAGACCCAGACCCGCACCGCAGGGGTGAGATTTATTCACGCCCTGGATGAGTTCGGCAATGGTGTCACTCACGTTGGAGAAGCCATGCATTTCCCCGCGCAGGGCGTATTCCAGGTACTCGTCAGCCAGCTTATGGAAGTCTTCCAGCACACCGTCCATGCCCCGCTCATTGATTGCGTACAGGCGATCCGGCGAAGTGGTGACGGGCGCGAAGCCCACTTCGTGGAAGCCCAGTTCGTCTTTCAGATGGCGATAGATCCGTACCACGTCTGTCACGCCGCTGGTCAGCGTCACACGGGCTGTAATCGGTCGCGTACGGTGGCCCTGAATCAACGCCTTCACGCGCGGGGCAATAATGTCGTAGCTGCCCCTGCCATTCGCAAACACCCGGAGCTTGTCGTGCAGGTCCGGCGGGCCGTCCATGCTCACGGTAACGCCAATCCTGTTCTGCGATAAGAACTCGATAATGGTGGGCGTCAGCAGCGTCGCGTTGGTGGTCAGGCTGAAATCGATTCCGCGCCCCTGCTCCGCTGCTTTCTCACTCGCGTATGCCACCACCTGTTTCAAAAGCGGGAAGTTCATCAGCGTTTCGCCGCCAAAGAACGTTATATGCACGGTCTTGCGGCCGGTAGATTCTGCCAGCAGGAAGTTGACCGAAGCCTTAGCCGTTTCGAGCTCCATAAACTTCGCCTTGCCTTCCGGCGTGGCGACCTTATCTTCACCGAATTCGTAGCAATACTCGCAGCTCAGATTACACTGGTTGGTCAGGTTCATCACCAGACTTTGCAGTGGAAAATCGGCAGGTGGCGGATCGAGAGGCTCTTTGATGTGGTCCAGGCCGACAATCACCCGTGCCCGGTACAGTTCCTGTACCAGTTCCGCAGCATCACCATAAGCGAAGCCCTGTGAACCCAGCGTTTCCACTAACTGCCCCACCAGTTCCTCATGCTCCGTGTCACCTTGCGACAACAGGCCGATCACTTTCGAAACGGCATCGTCCATTTCGAAAATTGCCCCGGCGGGTACCAGATATAAAAAGTTCCTGCCGCCGCCTTCGAAGGTATGAAACTCACCCAACTTGTAAGTTTGTGTTACCGTCGCCGTCATTGAGAAACCTCAGGCTGATCCCAGCGTATGTAAGTTGGTACCGTCACCACAAGATAAGACTTGCCGGAGAGCGGCTTGCCATCCTTGTCTTTCTCGTTCTTCGCCGTCGCCATCACCCAAACATCGCCATAATTATTGCGGCTGAATTTTCTCTGCGGGTTGGGGCCGTCAATGTTTGGGGTGAAAAGACCATTATTGCTTAAGCTGCCGACGAACTCTTTGTCGTCGTCGCCAAAGACTGCGGTGAATTCTTCCAAGGTCCAGTTCACTTCCACCGGACCAAGTTCAACGTCGTCCGCCGTGTGGAGCTTGCCGTCGTCACCACGCTGATAAGCCACTGCTTCCAGCTGCTGGTAGCCGCGCGGATGAACGTCTTTGGCGTCGCCGCCCAACCTTGCGATAGCGGTTTCCGGAGTTACCTTGATGTAGTCGATTCTGTCGTAAACCGCAATAGCCGCTTCAAGCACGGAAGTGCCCAGAATCAGATCCCGCTTGCCCGGCACGGCTTTTTCCGTCACATCCACCAGCGCCACAATTTCAGCAGCCGTATGGGACACAATTGAGGTGACCGTAACGCCGGCACCGAGTTCGATATCGCTTGCCTTGAGTTGCGCGGGCAGGGAATTGCCCAGAATCCGAATGCGCTGAGCGGTGGAGCCCGCTTTCAGGGAAGCTCTGTCGAGGGTCAGCAACTGAGGCTCGGACGAAGCCCGCCTGAGCTTTACATCCACCCCGAATTCCTGATACTCTCCCCAGAACCAGCGGCCTTCGGCAGTGGTTTGATCGGGGGCAATCCAGAGGGCTTCGCGCATTTCGCGGGAAAGGTCGTCCGGTGCGGAGTTGGCAACAACCGGCCCCCTGGATCGACCTCGCCAGGAGTAACCTGTGTAGACCAGCCCCGTGCCTGTGCGCGTCAGAGTGGGCCCGCCCTTTACCGGCTGCATTTTCGCCGTGGTTTTGAACTCGTCTGCGGTCGCACCCGCTGTTACCGTCATCTCACCAACGTACTTACCCTTGCCAGGCACATTCGCGGAAAGCAGCCAGCGGCCCGTAATCTTCGGAGCCCTCATACGAGCTCGCCATGCGGACCAGGCCGGTGTGTGCAGTCCATAGCTCTTGCCCAGAAAATCAAGCGACAGATCGAGGGAAACCGGCGGAGCGGCTCCGGTACCCACCGCGCCCGCAGCCCCCGGAGCCACGGGAGCCCCTCCTCCACCGCCCGGCCCGCGGCCCATGCCATTGCGCCGGAACGCCGCATCCGCCTGCGCGTAGAGTGCCGAATGCATATCCGCCAGCAGGCTCCACTCCTTGCGCGTCCGGAACCACTGAAAAGGCCGACCCAGAGCATGGCACTGGTTGCAGGTCACGCGCACGGACTCGTTCGGAATCGCCTCGTCCTGAATACGGTGCTCCGTCATATACATCACGGGTTTCGCTTCTTCCGGCGCGATGCCGTGCGAGGTACTCAGCGCTTTCACAATGAGTCTGGCGTCCGCCGGTTGCAGCGTCAGACCGTTCAGCCGCACCATCCGCTTGATCGCTTGCTGCCAGCCTTCCGGCGTGGTGCGCGTCCAGGAAATGCGCGTCAGGTTGCCTTTGTCGTCTTTCGAGTGGCAACTGCCGCACTTCGCGATGGTCAATGCATCGGTGACCGGGATTCCTTCTTCCTTTTCCACCGCTGGAGCCGCCGCCGGCCCGCCGCCGCCGCCACCCCTCCCCTGTGCTTCGAGAGCAGGCGTCGGGACCAGAAGCAAGGCAAACAAAAGACCGGTGAAGCGCAGATTCAGCATTGTCAGAATAGCCCTTAAATAATTGTACGCGTTGCAGACCGCAGCAAGTTGCAGACTGCATCAATTCCAGATTGGGTCCTGACAGTGGACCGTTCTTCACGCTGCAGCAGGGTCTGCGCAGGGAACTTACCCCGCCTGAAATCAGGGAAGCGCCGGGCAAGGTAGCAGTCGCCGCCACCACCTGCCAATAAAACTCACACCCGGACAACCCGGACTGGTGCCGCACTCTCCCGAATATGACAACGATACGACAACCATAACTACAAATTGACTTCGGGCGCCCGCTGAAATAACATTGTCAGCATGTCCAAGCTTCCGGTCTATGTCTTGAACCGCACCGTGGCGTGCACGGTCGGTCTGTTTTTGTTCGCATTGGCATCGGTTTCGCCGATCCATGCTCAGGTTTTGAAAGGCCAGATTCTCGGTGCCATCACCGATCAGTCCGGCGCGGTCATCCCGGCGACGAAAGTCACCATCACCGAAACTCGCACCAACACCCACCGCACTGCTGACACCAACGAATCCGGCAACTTCGTGTTCGTCAATCTGGATCCGGGCAATTACAGTGTGGAAGCCGAAAAACAGGGGTTCAGCAAAGCGCTCCGCAGCGGCATTGACCTGCAGCCGAACACCACTGTCCGCGTGAATCTGGAACTGGTTCCGGGCGCGGTGACGCAGGTTATCGACGTCAGCGCTTCCGCCGCTCCGCTGCTGCAAACAGACCGCGCGGATACCGGCGGCAAGATTGAAGCGGCGCAGCTTGCCAACATGCCCCTCCTCTACAACCGGAATTACCAGAGCTTGCTGGTCCTGGTGCCCGGCGTCGGCAAACCCTTCCGCCCCCACTCGGAGTTTTACAACTCCCAGGATTCCCTCTCTGTCCGTGTCAACGGCCAGGGTCGGCAGTTCAATAACTTCCAGATCGAAGGTATCGAAAACAAGATCGACAACGGCAACCTGACCGCGCTC
>JBBQUE010000193.1:0-6210 GCA_038212805.1 Bryobacterales bacterium
CATCCCCGCAAAATCGTGGGCCTGGACGCTTACGGCATCCACATTGTCGAGCAACTTCCGCTCTAACTCCCCTTCAACATCCGTGGACGCTCCGGCGAGTTAGCAACTTCCACCACCAACTTCTCGAAGAACTGATTGAACTTCACCGCCGCCCCAAAATCGATCGGTTGATTCAAATCGTCACTCGGTTTGTGATACCGGTCCATATACCAGCTCCGGTACAATTTTTCTTCCGCCGACCCCTTCTCATACCCAAAAATAAACGCCAGGGCCGGCACCCCGATCTTCAAGAAGTTAAACTGGTCCGAACGCCGGAATAGCCCCCGTTCCGGTTCGTTATCCGGCTGCACCCGAATCCCCATCGATTCCGCCACCCGCGCCGCCACCGGCCCCAAAGTTGATTGATCCAGCGCCAACACCGTCAGCGCGCGCAGCGGGAAAATCGGCCGCAGATAATCCAGGTTAATATCCGCCACCAGTTTTTCCTTCGCAACCGTGGGATGCGCCGTAAAGTAAGTCGAACCCAGCAGCCCTTTCTCTTCCCCAGTTACCACCACGAAGAGAATTCCGCGCTTGAGTTTCTGCCCACTCTCTTGCAAATGCGCGGCGAATTCCAACAGCGTCGCCACATACGCGCAATCGTCAAACGCCCCGTTATAAATCCGGTCCCCGTTCACCGGATACCCAATCCCATACCCGTCCAGGTGCGCCGATACCACCACATACTCGTCCAACTCACCCGGCAACACGGCTATCAGGTTATCCGACACTAACTCCTGCGTAATCGTCTTGGTCCGAATACGCAATGAAGCCGGCCCCCGCAGTACCTTCTCCGACGCGCCTTCGCTCAACCGGATATTGAAGAACCTGGAATCAGCCAGCGGAGCCAACCGCATCACCTTCGCGTACGCCACTGGCCAGCGCGGAGGTTCCGTTGCGCGCGCGTCATCAATGGTCAACACGCCCAGCGCCCCCGCCTTGGCCAGCGCCGGCCCGCGCCCAGACGCATGCACCACCGCGAATTTTCCCTTCACCTCGGTGCCAGCCTGGTCCGCCAGTACCACCGGGGCCTCAATCGATTCCGGTAGCCCCACGCCCGCTGTAATCGCGATCTCCTCCAGAAACCGCAACCGCTCCGGCTTGCCGTCCCTCACTAAATCCACGGTAGTCGCGCCGGCGTCCAACTCAACGGAATGCAGCGCGACGGGCTGCGTGTATCCCTTCTCGCCCGCCGGTTTCAAGCCCAGCTTCTCAAACTGCCCGATGACGTACCGCTCCGCCCGCCGGTACCCTTCGCTCCCCGTATCACGGCCTTCGTTGGCATCGCTCGCCATCACGCGGACATGCTGCCACCAGCGCCTGGCATACGCGGGAGGTTCGGCGGCGCTCGCGCAAAACACGGCCAGGAAAAGAAGAGACCTCAGGGAAAGAAACATAGCAGATAGAATAGCGTGGCCCCAAAAACAAAAATGCGGGACCAGCTTTCGCCAGTCCCGCATGCCTATACGCGTTGCTCTAAGCTAACGCCGTGGCGCGAAGCCTACCGTCATGGAAACGGAAATACTCCGTCCCGCCATCAGCGTCAGGAAATCACCCGCCTGTGGCGTCGAAATCGCCGTGGAAGCGGGTGTGACGCCCACAATATTGTGCTTGTCAAACAGGTTGTTCACGCCCACTCGGAACTTGGTCCCCCGCAGTAGCGATGCTCTCTTCAGCGTGTAATTCACGAACAGGTTAGTAATGTTAAACGGATCAATCGTCACCGCCTGGTTCTTGCCGCCATTGTCGTTATAGAACGTGCCGATGCGCTTGTTGAAGAATCCGATATCCCAGTTATTGTGCAAAAAAGTGAGACCCACCGTCTGGGTATCATGCGGCGAAGTCGCCACCCACAACTTTGTATCGTCGTACTTCGCTTGACCAATGGTCCCGTTGGCGTACAGGAAGAAGCCCTTGCCCAGAACCACGTTGCCTTCTACTTCGAAGCCCATGGTTTTGGTGGGTGAGGTCTTGAAATATACTGGCTCGCCCGTTGCGTCCGGCGCTGACGAGTAGGGGTTTTCCGCCTTGATGAAATAAGCGTCAGCATCCAGCGTGAAGCGGTTCGTCTTGAGCACCGAACCAAACTGGAACGTCTTGGTCTGGGTAGGCTTCGGAATGATCGCCACCGCCGCGTTCTTCACATCGAAAACGTTGCTGGGCGGAATCACGTTGCCCGTCGCGTATTGGCCATAGATCGACCAGTTATTCCTCAGCCGGTAGCGCGCATCAAACGTAGGCTGCCAGGACCGGTAGTTCGCCGTGTGCGTCACGAAGTTCAACCCGCCGCTGCAGATTCCGGCCTTCACCACGCCGCCCAGGCAGCCGATGGTCTTCCCGTTATCCGCGTATTGCAGCAGGTGCACGTTGTAGTTTTCCATCTTGACGCCGGCCGTTACCGTCAGCCGCCTGGTTACCCGGTATTCATACTGCGCGAAAGGCTGCGTTGATTGCGTGATGAACTTCTCGTGGAAATTGGCACTCAACAGACCCTGCCAGGTACGCGGATCCATCGGAACCTGGAACCGGTCCGTATTCGCCCATTCGTACCAGAAACCCGCCCGGAACAGGCCCCACTTCGATTGCTGGCTGACCTGCAGAATGTCACCGAATTTCCGGTAGCTGTTCAGCTTATCCGTCGCGCTGGTCGCCGTGATGCTGGTGCCGTTGTTGTACTGCTGATGGTTGTAGTAACGGTTGGAGTAAACCTTGTCTTCCAGTCTCCAGCCTTTCCCTACTTCGCTATTCAAACCCAAATACTCAAAATCCGTCGGGATTTGATAGAAGTTGAACTTGTAGTACAAGGGATCGTTCGGATTATTATTCAACAGGTAGTTATTGCCGAACTGCGCCACTTGGCTCCGGGTTGGTCCCTTCACGTTGGGCGTGTTCGAAGCCAGATCCACTACTCCTAGGAACGCCGTCAAAACCGTCTTCTCGGTGAACTTATATTGATACTTTGCCGAACCGGCCCAACGGTTCTGATAGTTGTAAGTCTGATACCCGTCCGAAGACAGGTTGTGCACATTCAACAGTAAATTCGATTTCTTACTCTTGCCGCCAAACAGGCCTGAATCGTAATCCAGGCTCAACATACGCGTGTTGAACGATCCATAGGAAATAGTGCCTTGGATATCCTGATCCACGGTAGGTTCGCGCGACAGTAGATTCACCGATCCACCCGAGTTCGATGGTCCCACGGAGGTGGCATCACCGGGGCTGCGATCAAACACCGTGCTGCCGATGAACGGCGTCGGGAACCACACCCAGCTGTGATGCGTGGGATCGTTCGTATCGTTGAACGGAATCCCGTCGAATGTCATGTTATAAAAACCGTCTTTAAATCCGCGGAAGAAGGTCTTGGTGTCGCCCAGGCCGGGACCGTTCGGGCTCACGCTAAACGTTCCGGGCGACATCTGGAGCACGTCTGAGTAATCGCCCGTGGAGGCAATGAAGTTGCGGATGTAAGTGGAACTAATAATGGATTCCGCGCTCTTGGCTTCGAGCGACGACTGCGATGGAGCTGCTTCCACCGCCAACGTGACCGATGCTTCCACCGTCACGGAAGCCGATACGCTGGCCACTTCCATCTGGATGGGGAGCGTTACTTTCGTGCCGGAGGCTAGATTGATACCGGTCCGCGCATCAGCCGCGAACCCGGAAGCCGCCACTTCCACCGAATAGGTTCCAGCCGGGAGACCGCTGATCGCAAACCGCCCATTTGCCTCGGTTTTAGCCGTCCGGACCGCGCCAGACGCTTCGTTTCTCACCACCACCGTACCCTGGGTAATCGAACCACCAGCCGCGTCTAACACCGTACCGGTAATTGACGCAGTTCCTGCCGTATTGCCCTGCGCGTGGGCCATGCCGGCCAGGGCCAGCAAGAGCAGCGCAAGCGCCGCGAACCCACCTCGAGTTATTTTCATGAACGTCAGACCTCTTTTTAGATTGGAGTCCCCCTAATATAGGCGTTCAGTGTTTCAGCAACATTTCTAATTGGTTATAACTCAGCCACAACTGCGGGATTGCGCAACTCACCATCCCTGCCGGCCGTGATTTCCCCAGGTGGGTCGGCATGATGAAACAGCGCATGGCCTTGAACGAAACCTTCTAAGTCCCTCACGGGGCAATTGGGCGCGGACGAGTCCCCGAGTTCTAACGGGCGATACCCTAACAGCCCGATACCACCGCGCAGAGTTCCGCTGGACTTCTTTCCATGCGCCGCAAGGCCTCGCGTGAAACCTCCGCCAGCAGCGGAGGGCGATCGCATGTCATCACGCAGCCGCCCGGCAGTCTGGTCCGGCGTCCACCATTTCGTATTGGTAGCCAGGCACAGCACATCTGCATGTTCTCTCGCTACTTTTGGATTTCGTGCGTTTTAACCCGGCCGTTCCGAGGCATCCCGCGCATCCCCAAAAACTTCCTCCCGGATGATCCGCTCCGTGGCCTCATTCAAATACTCGTCCAAGGCTTCCTTCAACTCCACATACTCCGGCCACAACGTCCGGTCCAGAAACGTCTTCGGAGCCCGCACCATCACCGTTGTATACCGCTGCCGCTTATACCGGAAAGGCTCCAACCCGTATCGCCGGCACAACGCCGCGAACAACCGCCGCTGCCAACGGTCCGGCAGAGTGAACTGCATCTCCACGGCCCGCTCCACCTGCGCCATCCCCGCCAGTGACTGCTTGATCCGCGCAATCGCCGAGGCTGCCGCGGACCGCTCCCCCGCCGTGGTGGCCCCCTCAAACAGCGCCGAAATCTTCCGCAACTTGTCCCGAAGCTGTTCCTCAGTCGTCATTACAATAGCGTCAAGGGATCCACATCAATCACCAGCGACGTCGGGCTCCACCGCTTCTCCATCGCAAACTTCCGCAGCCCTTGTAGTGTCTCATTCAGCTTTTTCCGGCTCGCTGCCTTGATCATCAACTGGTACCGGTACTCAGACTTCAACTTCGCCACCGGAGCCTCCGCCGGACCCAACATCTTCAACCCCTCCGGCGCCGGATCCAGAAACCGCCCCACCTCCGCGCTCATTGCCAACGCGTCTTCCTGCTTCTCGCTCCGCACCAGCACATTCGCCAGCGCACTGAACGGCGGATACCGCATCAGCCTCCGGAACTGAATCTCTTTTTCGTAAAACCCTTCGTAGTCCTGCGCCGCCGCATACCGCACCGCATAATGTTCCGGGTGAATCGTCTGGATCACCACAATCCCCGGCAGATGTCCCCGGCCCGCGCGCCCGCTAGCCTGCGTCAGCAACTGGAACGTCCGCTCGGCCGCCCGGAAATCCGGCATCCCCAACCCCACATCGGCCGACACAATTCCCACCAGCGTAACGTTCGGAATGTCATGCCCCTTCGCGATCATCTGCGTCCCCACCAAAATATCGAAGTCCCGCTCTCTAAACCCATGCAGAATCGTCTCGAAATGCCGCTTCCCGCCCACTGTATCCCGGTCCAGCCGCGCGATCCGCGCCGTCGGAAACTCCCGATGCAGCTCATCCTCTACTTTTTCCGATCCCGTCCCCAGGAAGTTCAAATGCTCGCTCCCGCACTTCGGGCAAACCGCCGGAACTTTCTCCGCGTACGCGCAATAATGGCACAACAAACGCCGGTCCCGCCGGTGATACGTCAGCGTAACCGAACAGTTCACACACTCCATCCGCTCCCCGCAACTCCGGCACGCCACGAAGCTCGAAAATCCGCGCCGGTTCAGCAGCAGCATGGTCTGCTCCCCGCTCTCCAGCCGCCCCGTGATCGCCTCCAGCATGCGCCGCGAAAACGTGGATTGCTTGCGCGTCTCCAGAAACTCCTGCCGCATGTCGATCAGCTCCACCACCGGCATCGGCCGCTGCTCTATCCTCTCCGGCAGAACCACCAACGTGTACTTGTCCTTCGTTGCGTTGTACTTACTTTCCAGGCTCGGCGTGGCGGAACCTAACACGACCACCGCCCCCGCCCCCTGCGCCCGCATAATCGCCACGTCCCGCCCGCTGTACCGCGGCGTCTCGCCCTGCTTATAGCTCCCGTCGTGCTCCTCATCCACCAGCACCAACCCCAAATCCTGCACCGGAGCAAACACGCCTGACCGCGTCCCCACCCCCACCCTCGCCACGCCCGCCCGGATCCGCCGCCACTGCTCCGCCCGTTCAATGTCATTGAACGCCGA
>JBBQUE010000194.1:0-6198 GCA_038212805.1 Bryobacterales bacterium
TAGCCGGAACTGCCCACGATGACGAAGAGTTCGCCCTGTTCGCCCTCGGAAAAAGTGAGCGCCAGGCGGGTGAGCTTTTCCAGGCCCACGTTGACCTCAAAAGGGCGGGTCCGGATGTCGAGGAACTTATCGATATGCAGGTTGGTGATCAGGTTGCCGAAGTGATCCACTTTCAAGACTGCGCCGGTCCAGTTACGCTTTCCGGTTTGCGTGGGGTGCCCCAGAGTAAGCCGGAGATGATCGGTGACCAGTTTGCCGAGCTTCGCGGGCGGAATGCCGGAGGCCAGGTGGGCGGCCACGGGCGCGAAGATGTCGCGGCCATGGAAGGTCCGGCTAAGTGGGTGCAGGAAGTAGCGGTCCGCGGTGATGTGGCGGATTTTAGCGGGAGCGGGGGTGGTGGTCTGTCCGGCCAGGACCATGGACAGCACACCGTTATCCGGGGCTACAAAGTACTGTCCGGCGATCTCCGCCAGCAAGGGGCGGCGCGCCGAACCGACTCCCGGATCCACCACCACGACGTGGATGGTTTTCGCGGGGAAATACCGGTAGGCCTCAGAGATGACGAACGCCGCCTCGGCGACTTCGAAGGCCTGGATGTGGTGGGTAACATCGACGATCCGGGCTTTGGGAGCGATTCCCAGAATCACGCCCTTCATGGCGGCCACGAAGTGGTCGGACAGGCCGAAGTCCGTAGTGAGCGTTATCAGAGGGTTGAGCATGGCTTGGTAGAATAAAAGAGCAGTGCGTGCTTACTTCGACCATAACGCGACCACGCCGGTTTCCGCTAGCGTTTTAGAATCCCTGATTGCGGCGTTGGGCGAAGTGTATGGCAACGCCTCCAGTATCCATCAAGACGGGCAGGTGGCGAAACAGCGCCTGGAGCAGGCCCGGCGGCAAGTAGCGGGACGCCTGGGGTGCGATGCGCGCGAAGTGATTTTCCTGAGCGGCGGCACGGAGGCGAATAACCTCGCGATCTTTGGCAGCGTGGGTGGCCAGGGCCACGTGGTGACCACGTCAATTGAGCATCCCGCCGTGCTGAATGTCTGCGCGCGGTTGGATACCACCTATGTTCCGGTGGGCGGGAACGGGATTGTGGATCCGGATGCGATTCAAGACGCGCTTCGTCCGGATACCGGGCTGATTTCGGTGATGCACGCCAATAATGAGACCGGGACTATCCAGCCGATTGCTGAGATCGCCCGCGTGGCGCGCGCGGCCGGCGTGCCATTTCACGTGGATGGCGTGCAGGCGTTCGGCAAGATTCCGGTGGATGTGAAAGCGCTGGGCGTGGATCTGTATTCGGTCAGCGGCCACAAGCTGTACGCTCCGAAGGGCGTGGGCGCGTTGTACGTCAAGAAGGGCACCAGGCTGAAGCCGCAACTGTTTGGTGGACGCCATGAGCGCGAACTGCGGCCGGGCACGGAGAATGTGCCGGGCATCATCGCTTTGGGGCGCGCGGCGGCGGATATTCGGTTTGGGTTGATGGAGAACCTGCGCGATCGTCTGGAGTTGGGGATACTGCGGCGCGTATGCGGGACCGGGGTGAATGGCGACGTGGCGCAGCGCTTGCCGAACACCACAAATATTTATTTCGATGGCTTTGATAGCGAAGCCATGGTGATCTCACTGGACCTGAAGGGCTTCGCGGTTTCAAGCGGGTCGGCCTGCTCCAGCGGCGCCGTGGAACCTTCGCATGTGCTGCTGGCCATGGGGCTGAGCAAGGACCGGGCAAAATCCAGCATCCGATTTTCGCTGGGCCAATCGAATACAGTAGAACAGGTGGACGCTTTGATGGATGCGGTAGCGCAGTCGGCGGCCCACTTGCGCGCTTTGTCCCCTACTTATACCAGTGCCTGATTCCACGCCTACTATCGCGGTCGCTATGTCGGGGGGAGTGGATAGCTCGGCCGTGGCGGGTTTATTGCATCGCCAAGGCGTGAAGATTGTGGGCCTCACCATGCAGCTTTGGAACCAGCGCAGGCTGCCGGAGGTGGCGGGCGAGGGCGGCGGGGCTGGGCGTTGCTGTTCTTTGGACGATGTGTACGATGCCCGCTATGTGGCGCAGCTCTTGGGCATCCCGTACTACGTGGTGAACTTCGAACAGCGCTTCGAAGAGAACGTGGTAAAGCCGTTCATTGATGAATATCTGGCTGGCCGCACGCCCATCCCGTGCACCCTGTGCAACAACTTCATTAAGTTCGATCAGTTTCTGGAGATGGCTGAGGGCGTGGGTGCGGAGAAGATTGCCACCGGGCACTACGCGCGCATTTCGTTCAATGATCAGACGGGCCGCTACGAGATGCGCCGGAGCGTGGATTCGGGTAAAGACCAGACCTATTTCCTATTCGGCTTGAAGCAGGCCCAAATGGCCCACACGCTGTTTCCCCTGGGCGAGTACACTAAGCCGCAGGTGCGCGAGATGGCCCGCGAG
Organism: Bryobacterales bacterium; assembly: GCA_038212805.1. Lineage (GTDB taxonomy): Bacteria > Acidobacteriota > Terriglobia > Bryobacterales > Bryobacteraceae > JANXQZ01. Next base: position 2,432 of record JBBQUE010000194.1, read on the forward strand.
TTGGGCATTCCGGTGGCCGACAAGCCCGATAGCCAGGAAATCTGCTTTGTGCCGAACGGCGATTACGCGGCGTTTATTGACGCGTATTTTAAGGAACAGGGGATTCCACCGCGGCAGATGCGTGGCGAAATCGTGGATCGCGAAGGCCAAGTCCTGGGTGAGCATGACGGCGTGCATCACTTCACGGTTGGGCAGCGCAAGGGCCTGCGCGTAACGGCGCGCGAGCCGCTTTACGTGATTGAAACCAAGCCAGCGGAGCACCAGGTAATCGTGGGGCGGAGCGAAGATCTGCTGCGCGCCACACTGGTTGCGGCGGATATGAACTGGATCTCAATTGCGGGCGTGGTGGCTCCCATGCGGGCGCAGGTTAAGATTCGGCACCGGCATGTGGCGGCCCAAGCTACGCTTTACCCGACGGCTGATCCAGCGCGGGTGGAGGTTCGTTTTGATGAGCCGCAACGTGCGGTCACCCCAGGACAGGGGGCGGTGATGTACTCCGGGGATCTGGTGCTGGGCGGCGGTTGGATCGAATAGTGGAAACCGATCTTTGGGGATGAAGTACGGCAAGCATTTGATCGGAAGTCCCATTGGACAGCCAGAGCCCGTGGCGCTGGCGCTTCTGGAGTTAACTTGGCCAAAAACTTGACAACCAAACCCCGAATATTCTGCTAGAGTAAAAATGATGGTACGTGTTACCATGCGTTGAATATCACAAATATGAACAATTGGCATAGTCTCAAAACAAACTTATAGATGCTTCCTCCCAGAAATCTTCCCCCGCGCCGTCCCAGAATCAGGGAAAATGTGAATGAAGCGATCCGAGTCCGCGAAGTTCGCGCCGTCTTCCCTGACGGCTCCGTGGAAATCATGCCTACGCTGGCCGCCGTCCGCAAAGCGCAAGACATGGGACTCGATTTAATTCTGATCGCTCCAACCGCTGAACCGCCCGTTGCCAAGGCCATGGATTACGGCCAGTGGCAATACGAAAACAAGAAGAAGCAGCACGAAGCCAAGCGCAAACAGCACGTGATTCTGGTGAAGGAACTGAAGTTCCGCCCCAACACCGACGATCACGATTACGATTTCAAGAAGAACCACGCCATTCGCTTTCTGAAAGAGGGCAACCGCGTGAAAGCCGTGGTTCAGTTCCGGGGACGCGAAATTGCCCATACCGATATCGGCCGGAGACTGCTGCAGCGCTTCACCGAAGACCTTACACCGTACGGCACGGCGGAAGGGTTTCCCAAGATGGAAGGCCGCAACGCCCATGTGCTGATCAGCCCGGTGAAGGCCAAGGAACCCGTCAAGGAAAAACCGCCCCAGCCCCCGTCCCAGACTTCCAAGGATGGCGGCGGAACGGTTCACTAGGGCGCTAACTTACTCGTAGAACAAATACTTCCGCCACTGATCGTCGCCTTTCGCCAGGAGACGCATCAGATGGCGGCTGGTGTGCAGGCTGAACGGGCGCGGGGCCCGGGCCAGCTTCATGCCCGATTCCTCCGGCGACCGGCTCCCCTTGCGATTATTGCAGGGATGGCAGCAGGCTACCAGATTTTCCCAGGTGGTCTCGCCGGAACGCGACCGCGGAATTACGTGATCCAGAGTCAACTCGCCCGAGGGCATAATTTTGTGGCAGTATTGGCACGTGTACCGGTCCCGCATCAGGATGTTCTTGCGGGACAGAGCACGGGTCTGGTGGGGAATGCGCCGGTATTCCAGCAGGCGGATTACGGACGGAACGCGCATGGCATGCCGCGCGGAGTGGACGTGAGATGGCGATACTTCCTCCGCCGAAGCCACGCCTTTCAGCACCAACACCAGCGCGCGCCGCGCCGCGCAGATGTTGATCGGCTCAAAGCTGGCATTCAAGACAAGTACCGGTTTGTGCAAACGATCCAGACTTGGCATCATCGAAACTCCTCAGGAAAAATTCAATTCCGGAAAAAGGGCATCCGAACCAGGAATGCTTCTCGAAACCCGATCCACCGCCACCATGCGGCGATCCACACGCGCCACCGTGAGCAGCGAGACATGCACCGCTCCCGCGCGCTTTAGAACCTTGGCGCAGGCACTCGCCGTTGCGCCCGTGGTCATCACGTCGTCAATCAGAAGAATTCGTTTGCCAGCTACCGCGCCCCGGTTGGGCACCCGGAACGCGCCCACCACATTGGCGCGCCGCTTCGCGTTGGTGAGCCCGGCCTGGGCGGCTTTTTGGTGCACCCTGCGAACTGCCTTCAGCACCGGGATCCGGGTTTTACCAGAAAGCTGATTCGCCAGCAATTCGGCCTGGTTGAAGCCGCGATGCCACCGTTTGAGCCAATGCATCGGCATCGGCACAAGTGCGTCGAAACGCTCGCCCCGGGGCAGCGCCAGGCTCAGGAACCTACCCAGGGGACGGTCCAGAGTTTGCACACCGGAATACTTAAACAGATGAATCAGCTTGCGCAATTCCGCCTGGTAAGATCCAAACGAATACGCGGCGTCGAACCCATTTGCGCCCAGCCGGCAAAGGCTGCACAGGCCGTGGTCATCCAAGGGATAAGGGCTGAGGAACGGGGTGCGGCAGGCAGTGCAGAAGAATTCCGCCAGCAAGGGTTCCGGCTTCGCCAGGCATGTCTTGCAAACCGGGATGCGGCTCAGTGCAGTGAGGGGTTTTTCACAGACCCGGCAGTCATCCGGAAAAATGAGCGAGAAACAAGCGGAGGAACAACATTGTACAGCGCGGTGGACAGAAGGGGGCGTGGCAGCCAAAAATCGTCGAAGCCAGCTACTGCTGAAGATCCACCTCCAGAACTTTCAGTTTACAACACTATATATATGGGGTGTTTTTCAATCCCATGAATTTCGGCGGCTAGGAAAATGCCACATCCCGTGTTACCACTAGAATGTGCCAAGCCCCAATCCCATGTTCCACTCGAACATGCCCGAATGTGAACTGCATGCGCGCGGAAAGGTCCGCGACGTTTACAGTGCGGGAGAGTACTTGGTTTTTGTGGCCACCGACCGGCTTTCCGCATTCGATTACATTCTGCCCACACCCATTCCGGATAAAGGCCGCGTGCTCACCCAGACCACTATTTTCTGGCTGGACCGGTTTCGCGACCTGATCCCAAACCACTTCGTTACCGCCGATGTGGCTGATTACCCGCAGCCTTTTCCCCGCTACCGGGATCAACTGGAAGGCCGGTCGATGCTGGTCCGAAAGGCCCGCATGATCGACGTGGAGTGCGTCGCACGCGGCTACATATCTGGATCCGGCTGGAAAGATTACAAACGAAGCCAGGCCATCTGCGGAATCCCCCTGCCGTCCGGTCTGCTTGAAAGCTCCCGCCTGCCCGAACCTGTCTTTACGCCTGCCACCAAGGCGGCTAGCGGGCACGACGAGAACATCTCGTTTGAAACGACCGCGCAATCCATAGGCGAGCCACTGACTGCCAGACTTCGCGACCTCACGCTTGAGATCTACCGGCGCGCTTCGGAGTACGCGGCCTCCCGCGGGATCATCATCGCCGATACCAAATTCGAGTTCGGCTTCATCGGCGACGAACTTATCCTGGCCGACGAAGTCCTGACCCCCGATTCCTCACGCTTCTGGCCCAGCGCGTCGTACCATCCGGGCGGTCCCCAGGCATCCTACGATAAGCAGTTCGTCCGTGACTATCTGGAATCCATCCACTGGAATAAGCAGCCGCCCGCGCCGCCGCTTCCGCCCGAAGTGATCGCCAAAACCAGCGAGAAGTATCGCGACGCGTACCATGTCCTGACGG
>JBBQUE010000195.1:0-6192 GCA_038212805.1 Bryobacterales bacterium
ACCCCGGAAGCGCCCAAACCAGGGAACGAACCCGCCCGCCCCGTGTCTGCACCCAAGCTAACCCTGGTCAAACCCGCCGCTCCCGCGCCCGAATCCGGGAACGAACCCCAACTCCGCCCCCGAAACCGATTCCAGCCCCTACCGCCCCATCCAAATTCCGCTCAATCCCAACGATGCCAGGTAAGTAACCACGCCGCACCATCCACATACTGGGCCTTCCACGCCACCACTCCGTCTCCGCACCGCCAGCGGATCTTCATCCCCATCGACCTGTTTGTGGATCCCGAAGCCCATCGCGCCGGCGCAGGCGGTAGATGAGCATTTGGGCTGGAAGCGCGATGAAGTCTTCTACGTTTATCAACTCACGCTTTGAGATCATGAATACTTGACCAGCGGCTGGCTGCTCCTTCTTGTTCCGGGCCTCATCTGGGGCGCGTCTTTTCTCTTCATTGCGGAGGGCCTGCGCTCCATCGGGCCCAGCGGTGTATGCTTCCTGCGGATCTGCATCGGGTTCGCAACGCTGGCTTTGTTTCCTTCAGCCCGAAAGCCCGTCGCGCGGGAAGATTGGGGTTCCGTCGCGTGGCTGGGCTTGCTATGGTTCGCATTCCCGCTCAGCATGTTTCCGTTTGCGGAGCAGCGCGTGTCCTCAGCCTTAACCGGAATGCTGAATGGCGCTAACCCGCTGTTTGCCACGCTGGTGGCCTGCTACCTGGTGCGTCGCGCCCCCTCGCGCGGCGTGGCGCTAGGGCTCACAGTGGGGATGGCGGGTACCGCCCTGATCGCGTTGCCCGCCATGAATGAAGGGCGCAGCAGCGGCATCGGGATTTCCATGATTCTGGCGGCGCTGATCTCCTACGGCGTCGCGCTCAGCATTGCACGCTCACTGCAGCAGCGCTACGGAGCGGTTCCCGTGATCTGGCGCGCGCAAGGCGTAGGGCTAATCTTGACGGCTCCCCTGGGCATCCCCGATCTGTTCACGGCCCATTGGTCGCCCGTTCCATTGCTGTCCATGCTTGCGCTAGGAATTTTCGGAACCGCCATCGCCAACGTCGCCATGGCCTCCGCGGCGGGACGCTTCGGCGCTGCCCGGGCGTCCGGCACTACGTTCCTGATTCCAGGGGTAGCGCTGCTCCTGGGCGTGCTGGTGCGGCATGAGCAGGTGGCCTTGCTGTCAGTGGCCGGATGCCTGGTCTGCCTCACGGGCGCTTGGGTGATGAAGCGCGCCGCCAGTCATTGAAACGCTGAATGAAACGCTGAACGAAACGCTAAATCCAGTTCCAGGCTTTCGCCAGAGAAAGGAATAGCTACTCCCGCGTCCATAATAAGGTGATGGTAGAGGAGGTTGTTATTCCAACTCATCGGCGAAACTCTTTGAGGGCCGACCCCTCATCTTAACTAAAAAGTCACCGCAACGTAATCGTCCTCCGTTACCCTAAAGTGTTATCTTCCATGACTAAACACATCAAGCCCAACGTCTGGCTGGCATTCGTATTTTCCGCCGTGGCCGCGTTTGCACAATCGCAAGGCACCGGCGCCATAGCCGGCACCGTTCGCGACGGCGCTGGCCTCGCAATCCCCAAAGCCGGCGTCAACGCCATTCATCGGGGGACGGGCCTGGAGCGCAGAGCCTCCACCGATTCCCTCGGCGCTTTCATCATGCCCGTTCTGCCCACCGGAACTTACGATGTCAAAGTCACCTCGCCCGGCTTCGCCCCCCAGGAAACCAGATCCGTAATTGTGAACGTGGGCGCCACCGCCACCGTTGCCAGCCAGCTCGCCATCGGGACCATGCAGCAATCGGTGAGCGTGGAAGAATCGAACGTGCTGGTGGAACAGACGCGCACTGAGGAAACCAGCCTGGTCAGCCGCCTGCAGATTAACGATCTACCCATCAATGGACGCCGTGCCGACCAGTTCGCCCTGCTCGTCCCCGGCGTGGCCCGCAGCGGAACTTTCGGGTTGCTCAGCTTCCGCGGCATGTCGTCATCGTTCAACAATTACATGATCGAAGGCAACGACGATAACCAGGCGTACTTCGGCGAAGCCCGCGGCCGCACCCGCGCCGCCAGCAGCATTAGCAGCAACGCCATTCAGGAATTCCAGGTAGGCAAATCCAACTTCCTGGCCGAGTTCGGGCGCGCGGTGGGCGGTAGTATCAACACCGTGGTCCGCTCCGGATCGAACACCTTCCACGCCGACGGCTTCTACTATTTCCGAAATGCCAGCCTGAACGCGATGGACCCGTACATCAAATCCACCCGCCCCATCAAGCCGGATGAAACCCGGCAACAGTTCGGCGGCTCCGTCAGCGGCGCCATCAAGCAGAATAAGCTCTTCTACTTCGTAAATTACGACGCGCAGTTCCGCGACTTCCCCGTCGTGATTCTCGATGGCGGCGCGTTCGTTTCCGGCAAGCCCGCCAACCCGTCCTCGGCCACCTACGCGTCCGATCTGGCTGCCTACAACGCCGGAGTGAATTGGTTAACGTCCCGCATGCCCGGCGGTGCGGCCGGCAACACGAATCCGCGCACCGCTAATCAGCACCTGGGCCTAATCAAAATGGATTGGCTGATCAACGGAAACAACACGCTGGCCGTCAGCTAAAACAAGTTGTTCTGGTACGGAATCCGCAACATCCAGAGCCCGATTTTCCAGACCACCAACGGCAGCAATGGCAGCGACGACGTCCGTATCGACACCATCAACGCCCGCCTCACCACCACGCTTTCGCCCCGTACGGTGAACGAACTCCGCTTCCAGTGGGGCCGCGATCTGGAGTTTGAATTCTCCGATACGCCTCCGCCCAATGTCTCCGTAAACGGTTTCGCCTACGGCCGCGCCACGTTCCTGGATCGCACCGAATATCCGAATGAACACCACGACCAGATCGCGGATAACATCACCTTGATCCGGGGCACGCACTCCTTCAAATTCGGGTTCGATTACAACCGTCCCTGGGACCGCCTGAGCTCCACCGGAAACTTCGGCGGCGCATACAGCTATACCAACGCGCTGCAGTTTGGCAAGGATCTGCTCAGCCCAGGCACGGCGCGCAACTACGCCGGCTTCACCCAGGCATTTGGCTTGCTGGGCGATGAGTTTGCCACGCAGAACTTCTCTTTCTTCGCCCAGGATCAATGGCGCTTGAACCGCCAACTGACCATGAATTACGGCCTGCGCTACGAACTACAAACGCTGCCGAAGCCCTTCGCGCCCAACCCTGCCGTTCCAGAAACCCAGAAATTCAACACCGACAAGGCCGCCTTCGGCCCGCGCGCCGGCATCGCTTACGACCTTTTCGGGAACTCGAAGACCGTCCTTCGCGCCGGCTATGGCATGTTCAACACCATCATCCAGAACGGCATGATCGATAATGCGCTGCGCCAAACCGGGATCGCCGATCCCACGAAGAACACCATCAGCCTGAGCTTCACCCCCACCAGCGGCGGCGCGCCTATCTTCCCGAATATTCTTTCGGCTATTCCCACCGGTGCTTCCGTCCCCACGCCCAACATCTTCCGGATCGATTCCGGCTTCAAGCGTCCCCGGGCCCAGGAGATTAATATCGGTGTTGACCGTCAGTTATCGAAGAACGTGGTGCTCTCCGTCAGCTATATCTACACCTATGGCGACCAGATTTATACGCAGATTGATTCCAACCTGCCCACGGCCCAGTTCACCCGCACCTACCTGCTGTCCGATGGCAACACGTTCCAGGTTCCCTACGTCGCCGGTCCCAACGCCAGCCCGAATTCGGTACGCCCCAACCCCGCCCTGGGAGCCGTGATCCTGAACAAGAGCAACGGCCAGGGCTGGTACAACGCCATGTATGTGGAGGTGAAACGCCGCTTCGCCGGCGGCCTGCAATTCAACTTGGCCTACACTTTGTCAAAGGCGGAAAACACCACCGGCACGGGCGGCGGAGATGGCAGCAGCACGGAAGGATCGTTTAACGGGGGGCGGTTCCTGGATCAGTTCAGCAAGATTTCGAACCGCGGCATCTCCCCCACTGACCAACGCCAGCGCCTGGTTCTGAATGGAGTCTGGAACATGCCGTTCGGCAAATCCGGTTCCGGTCTGCGCGCGCAGATCGTGAAGGGCTGGACCTTCAGCGGCATTTATAATGCCGATTCCGGCCGTCCGTATTCCACCAATCTTTCGCTCCCCAGCATTCCCTTCACGAACACCGATGGAACGCTGTGGAATGGATACGGCGGAGTGCTGGGCCAGGGCGGATTGAATATTCTGCCCTCCGTGTCGCGCAACAACAACATCGGACGCTCCACATTCCGTCTGGATCTCCGGCTGGGCCGGGATTTCAAAATCACGGACCGGCTCACTACCCAAATCCTGGCGGAAGGCTTCAATATCTTCAACCGCTCAAACTGGACCAACTACATCACCACCGCATACATCGGGACCGCCCCGGCCTCTACCAGCGGCGTAAATACGCCGGTCCTGCTCTCGAGGAACCCAGTCTTCTCGACGCCGACCGGCGATGGTTCGCAGCCTGACGGAACCAATGCGCGCCGGTTCCAGTTGGCGCTTCGCTTCCGCTTCTAAGCCAGCAACTGATCCGCCAGATCGGCGAAGTCCCTGTCACCTTCGAAGAGATGGAACCGGCCACGCAAATTTGCAACTGCAACGGCGTTAGCAAGGGCGCGCTGATCGCGTGTGTGAATGCGGGCAAGCGCAGCGCCAAGGCCGTAATGGAAGCTACGCTCTCCGGCGGGAAGATGGAGGAGGATCCGTCCGTGCATTATTACGTGTCCGGCGTGCCCCTGACCAAGCCAGACCTGATCCGCGCCATCCAGCAGCATCGCTTGAGATCGGTCTTGTCGGTGTTCGACGTCCTGGCCGCTGGAGTGGAAGACGCTGTCAGCAAGCCCGGCTTGGCTTCGTTATTGAAGACCATGTGGAAGGGCGAATACGAAGACGAGAAGGATGCTTGTTTCATGAATGAGCGCGTACACGCCAATATTCAAAGGGATGGGACCTTCTCCGTGCTCCCAGATCCCGGGCGGCATCACAAACTCCGCGCAGCTGCGCCGCATCGCGGACGTGGTGGATAAAGATCATATCCCGCTGGTGAAGCTGACCGGCGGCCAGCGTATCGATCTGCTGGGGATTCGCAAAGACGGTCTGCCGCGCGTCTGGAAAAACCTGGACATGCCCTCCGGCAACGCGGATGGCAAGAGCTACCGGACGTGTAAGAACTGCGTGGGTACTGATTTCCGCCGCTTCGGCGTGGGCGACGCCATCTCGCTAGCGACTAAGATTGAAGCCCAGTTCCAGTGCCTCGACAGCCCGCACAAGATGAAACTGGCCACCGCTGGTTGTCCGCGCAACTGCTCCGAAGCCACGGTGAAAGACCTGGGCGCGGTGGCGGTGGAGAGCGGCAAGTGGGAGATCTATACCAGCGGCGCGGCCGGTTCGCCGGTGCGCAAAGACGATATCTTGTGCGTGGTGAATAGCCACGATGAGGTGCTGAAATACATGGGCCGGTTCATCCAGTATTACCGCGAGAACGCCAAATACCTGGAGCGCACCCATGGCTTCGTGGAGCGGCTGAGCGCTTCGTGGAGCGGCTGAGCATCGCCAAAATCCGCGCGATTGTGGCGGACGACAGCGAAGGAATCGGTGAGCGGCTGGATCGCGAAATCGCCGAATCGAAGGCGGCGGATCAGGATCCATGGAAGGAAGCCTACCTGCCCACGGCCCCGAACCGGTTCGCGGAACTGCTGCCAGTGCTAGCATGCAGAAGAATGACGGAGCGGAAGCTGGCCTCTCTCGACGACGTGCCCCCCGGCGAGGGCCGGAACTTCGCGGTGTCCGGGGAAAAAATCGCAGTGTTCCACACCCGCGGCGGGCAGGTCAATGCCACCCAGGCCGAATGCCCCCACCGTGCCGGTCCGCTGGCTGATGGCCTGGTGGGCGGCAGCACCCTGATCTGGCCGTTGCATTCCTGGAAGTTCGATTTGTCCACCAGGCAGGCGCTGCTGGGCGAGTGCGGGTTGAAAACGTATCCCGTGCGCGTGGATCCGGCTGGGCAGATCTGGGTGTCGGTATGATCCGGCGGCGCGAACTCGTGATCGGCTTGGCAGCGGTTGCTTCTGTATCCGAAGCGCAGGAGGTCCACGACATGTACGGGCTCATTGGCAAGATGATGGCGCAGCCGGACCAGCGGGACCA
>JBBQUE010000196.1:0-6183 GCA_038212805.1 Bryobacterales bacterium
ACAGAAACCCAAACCGGAAGCGCTGACCAGCGGCACGGCGTATACCGTCAGTGATTTTTCGTGGTCCCCCGACTCGCGCCAGATCGCTTTCACGGGCACGCGCGATCCCGACCTGGGCTCCCGCGACACGTCGGAGATCTATGCGCTTACCGTTGCCACCAAAGCCGTCGCGAAACTCACCAACGGCAAGGGGCCGCACTCCGGTCCGGTCTGGTCTCCAGACGGCGGCCAAATCGCATTCACTACCTCTGACGGGGCCGAGTTTCACTTCTACGCCGACACCCGCATTGCGGTAATGCCCGCGGCCGGCGGAGCTTACCGCGTCCTCAGCGCGAAGTTTGACGAAGACCCCCGCGCCTTGGAGTGGACCCCCACCGGCATCTACTTCTCTGCCCTGCAAAAGACCGATGCCCACGTTTTCCGCCTGGATCCAGCCACCCAGGCCATCCAGCGGGTAAGTGCGCCGGAGCACATTAACGTGGCCTCGGTATCCATCACGAAAGATGGCAAGACGATGGCCTTCCTGAGCGCCTCCGCGAATCGGTTCCGGGAGGTCTACACTTCATCTACCCGCGACTTCGCGCCGCAACAGCTTACCCATTTCAGCGACGATTGGAAGGGCTTCCAACTTGCCACCCGCGAAGTGGTGGATTGGAAATCGGGCGTCTTCAACCGCATCTTAGTCATTCTGATCAAGCCCGCAAACTTTGATGCTTCCCTCAAGTACCCGCTGCTGGTGGTGATCCATGGCGGACCCACGGGTGTCGATTCCCCGGTGCTCACTTCCGATCGTTACTATCCCATTGAGCTCTTCACCGCCAAAGGCGCGCTGGTCCTGAAGGTGAACTACCGCGGCTCAGCTGGCTATGGCGAGAAATTCCGCGCGCTCAACGTCCGCAACCTGGGCGTGGGCGATTATGCCGACGTCATCAGCGGCGTGGATTCGTTGATCGCGAAAGGCCTGGTGGATAAGGATCGCGTGGGCGCCATGGGCTGGAGCCAGGGCGGATACATCTCGGCCTTCATCACGTGCTTCAGCGATCGCTTCAAGGCCGTGTCCGTAGGCGCTGGCATCTCTGACTGGACCACGTATTATGTGAACACCGACATCCGCCCGTTCACGCGCCAATACCTGAAAGCCACCCCCTGGGACGACCCCGAGATTTACCGGATAACGTCTCCCATCAGTTACGTGAAAAACGCCCGCACGCCGACGTTGATCCAGCACGGCGATCAGGACAAGCGCGTTCCCCCGCCCAACGCATTTGAGTTGTACCAGGCTCTTAAGGATCGCGGCGTGCCCGCCAAACTGATCCTCTATAAGGGCTTTGGCCACCCCATTAATAAACCCAGGCAGCAGCGCGCCGTGATGGAGCATAACCTGGCATGGTTCAGCCAATACATTTGGGGTGAGAAATGAAATTCCTGTGTGCAGCATACCTGTTCGCCGCCATGCTTCCGGCGCAGACGCGCCCCATGGTGTTGAAAGCCGCCCATATCTTTGATGGCCGTCAGATCACATCGCCAGGCCTGATCGTGGTGGAGCGAAACAAGATTCTCTCCGTCGGACCGGGTTCCACGATACCGGCCAACGCCGAGATCCTGGATTTCGGCGACGCCACGCTCTCGCCCGGTTTTATAGATGCGCATACGCACCTTGGGGGTGAATCCACCAACGATTACCGCCAGTCCATGCTGAACGAATTGCAACGCACTCCCGCGGAACAGGCCATCCGGGCGACGGTGAACGCGCGCAAGACTCTGATGATCGGGTTCACCACCGTGCGCGACGTTGGCTCATCGGATTTCATTGACGTTGGCCTTCGCAATGCCATCCGCGCCAACCAGATCCCCGGTCCTCGCATGCTGGTGGCAGTCCATGCCCTGGGCGCTACTGGCGGCCACTGCGACGGGCAGGACGGGTTTCGCCCCGGGCTTTTTGGACACGAATCCGGGCCGGAGGAGGGCGTGATCAATGGGCCGGAGGAAGCGCGCCGGGCGGTTCGGCTGAACGTCAAGTACGGAGCCGATGTGATCAAAACGTGCGCCACCGGCGGCGTGCTCTCGCTCTCGGATGAAGTGGATACTCCGCAACTGACGCAGGAAGAACTGAATGCCATCGTGGATGAAGCCCATGCCCTTCGCAAGAAGACTGCCGCGCACGCCCACGGGGCTACCGGGGCCAAGCGTGCCATCCGTGCCGGTATCGATTCCATTGAGCACGGCACGTTCCTGGACGACGAAGCGCTCGACATGATGAAGGCCCGCGGTACGTTCCTGGTTCCCACCCTGATGGCCACACAGGGCGGCAAGGAAAAGCTGGGCCAGGGCCTGTATCCGCCTGCCATCGAAGCCAAGATGCGCGCCGCGATTGAGGCCATTGATGGCACGCTGAAACGCGCCCTGGCTAAAGGGGTGCGGATTGGGCTGGGCACCGATGCCGCCGTCTATCCGCATGGGCGCAACGCGGAGGAGTTCGCGCAGATGACCGCGCGCGGTATGCAGCCCATCGACGCTCTGATCGCCGGCACCTCCGCGGACGCCGATCTTCTGGGGATTTCGGCTACGTTAGGCTCCATCGAGGCCGGCAAGCTGGCCGACATCGTGGTCATGCCCGGCAATCCGGCCGAGGACATCCGCCAGACCGAAAAGGTGTTTTTCGTCATGAAAGACGGCGTGGTCTATCGCCATGACAAGGCGGTACACTGAGGCGATGCAACCAGATCAGGCCGTATTTATTCTGAAAGCCGCTCTTCCCGCGCTGCAGCATGAGCATCGCATTACGAAATCCGTGATCTCCGCCATCCCACTCGATCAAGGAGATTACCGGCCTGATCCGGTCACCAAATCGGCCATGGAACTTGCGTGGCACATTGTCGCCGCCGAATTGCGGTTCCTGTCCGGTATCGCCGGGGGCGAGTTCGATTTTAGCGCGCGCCCGCGCCCGGAAAGCATTACAAATTCCGCTGAACTGGGCGCGTATTACGAAAGCGCCTGGGAGACGGAGTTCGCCAAGGTCGCGGCGCTCACGCCGGAGCAACTGGTGAAGATTCTGGACTTCCGTGGCATGTTCCAACTGCCCGCGATAGCGTATCTACAGTTCTCTCAGAACCACTCCATCCACCACCGTGGGCAGCTATCTATGTATCTGCGTCCCATGGGTGCCAAAGTCCCGTCTATCTACGGCGAAAGTCACGACGTGGCGGAAGCCCGCAAGGCTGCCCAGGCTGGCGGAAACTAGCGGCCTTCGCTCGAAGGGGGAACAATTCCCTTTATGCGCATGTAAGTGACCATGTTGCCGTAGTGTTCGTTGTTGTGCGCGGCGTTTCATTGAGAGGATGCCCATCATGGATCGCTCCCGCCCAAACAACTTCTGCATGGAAGTGGCATTGGCGTCGGTGAGTTTGTCGTAGGCCGCATCACAGTAGGCGAAGCCGTCCTTCAACGCTGCCACTGGTTCGGCCTTGGTTGTGAGTTTCTTTTCCGCGCCCGGGGCCTTTTTCTGTTCGGCTTCGGGCTTGCCGGCGGTACAGAAGAGATACTGGGCATCAGCCACGTGGCCCACCAGTTGGGCGAACGTCCGGACGTCCGGCGACGGCTTGAACGAATAGCTTTCTTCCGGAACTTTTTCCGCGGCCTTGACGATGTTGTTCTTGATCCCCGTGTATAAACCCTTCAATTCGGTGGACATGGGGTTGGCGGTTTGAGAACGCTGAAGGCAAAGATGGCTGCGAGAGGGAATAGTTTCATAGTTTCCATTGTCTAGGGCGCAGGCGCGGGCGGCGGGGCGGTCTTGGGCTCGGCCTCTCCCCGATGGCACGTGTAACAGGCCACACGCATGGTCTTCTCGCCGGTGCTCTCAGGGAAGAGCGCATTCACGTCGTGGGTCAGGGTGATCATGCGCCGGGCCACTTCCTTCTTCGGGTTCTCATCGCTGGCGAAATTGCCCTGAATATGGCAGAAGTTGCACTGCACGCCCAGGCCCAGCGTGAAGGTCCGCATAATCTGAGAGACCTCCTCTCCCGTGGTCGCCTTGAGTATCTTGAGGTTCTTCGGGGCCGGCCGGGGCTCGGGCTTGTCTTGAGAAAACGCCGCGCCGCACAGTCCGATCAGCAGGACAAGCTTATTACACATCTTCATTGCACGTCGGGGGTCTTCGCAGCTTCCGCCGCCTTTGCTTTCGCCGGGGGAGCGTTCTTGAAATCCACGCGGTACTCCGCGGTGGAGAATCCCGTTGCCTTCGCCAGCGCATTCAGCTGCTCAATAGCCACGTAATCCGCCGGTGTCCGGTTGTCGTAGATCTGCGACTTGCCCGCCACCACGCATTGATCCGAACGGCAGTTATGCGAATTCAGCGAGCCCAGTTTTTCCAGCAGCGCAACTGTCTCCGGATGCGGCTGTCCAAAGCGCGAGGGGCCATTCGCCATGTCCGCCACGGTGTCACCCGCGCGGCTCTTAGCCTTGATGTCCGCGCCCTTGCCAACCAGATACTGCACCATTTCGTCATTGCCCAGATACGCCGCTCCATGCAGTGCCGTGTAGCCTCGCCCATCGGCGGTGTTCACGGCGTTGCCCAGTTCCAGGCAATAGCTGACCGCGTCCACGGCCGGAAATGGTGCATTCGTGTTCCATCCGGCGGCCCAGCCAATCCCCGCGGCCGCATGCAGCGGAGTGTCGCCCGCCTTCGTGGCCAGCTTCGGATCGGCCCCATGCTTCACCAGCAGCCGCATCGCTTCCACATCGCCGGCCTGCGCCGCCCGCCAGAACGGCGTGGCACCAGCCGGATCCACCCAGGTATAGTCGTTCGTAAAAGAACGGAACCAGGGCTTCTCGCCAACTTGCGCATTCACCTTCGCGCCCTTCGAAATCAGCAGCTCCATCAACTCCAGATAGCGCGTCTTCTCCTGATCCACGCTGGGCTGTGGATACCAGGTCTTGGGTGCCCACTGCACGTCCACCACGGCGTACAGCGGAGTTATCCCTGAAAGGCTTGCCAGGTTCGGGTCAGCGGCCTGGTTCGTCAGATACTTCGCGATGTCCAGATGCCCATTGATGATCGCCATCACCAGCGGAGTCATCTTGTCGCCATGAGTGACGGGATTCACGCCCGCGCCACCCTCGATGAGCGCCCGCACGGTGGCCATGTTCCCGTCGCGCGCAGCGAACAACAGCGCCGTCATCCCACCCTGGAAATCCGCGCCAACCTTGCGCGGTGCCCGGGCGGCCACATCGCCGGCCTTGTCGCGGGCCTTCGCGTACCGGACATTGGCCCCCTTCAATCCCATCGCTTTGGCCAGCACCTTCAAGTCTGCCCCGGCATCGGGCGGGGCTGCGGCTGACCCTTTGGCCGCCGGCTTGTCCTTCACCACATTTCCGTCCATATCGTAGCGGACGTGCTCCAGTTTCTTCACTGCCGTGGCGAAGTTCGGGTCCGCATGGTTTGCCAACAGGTACGCCGCCACGTCTGCGCGGTTCAAGGCCGCCGCAAACATCAACGCGGTCTGCCCGTGGACCTTCTCGGCCGCGTTGATCTCAGCGCCGGCGTCAACCAGCGCCTTCACCGCATCCACGTTGCCCGATGCGGCCGCGATCATCAACGCCGTGGTCCCATTTGCCTTTACCGCCGCCGCACTCCCTCCGGATTTCAGCAGCAGCGCGATCATCTTTGCATTGCCATTCGTACACGCCAGGAACAAGGGCGTGATTCCACCCAGCCGGGTCTCGGCGTTCACCCGCGCACCGGCCGCGATCAACAACTGCGCGGTCTCCACGTCGTCAAATTGCGCCGCCCAATGCAGCGGAGTCATGCCATCGCCCTGCGCGGCATTCACGTCCACCTTGTCGCGCAGCAGCTTGCGCGCAGCCGTTGCATCGCCGTGCATCAGCACGTCCGCCAGGCGTACATCCCCCGCAAATGCCGCGGCCGCCAGCAAGCCAAGAAGGATAGTTCGTTCAAACATATTAGATCGCCACCGTCCCGTTGCTATCCCCAAACTGCGTCACCGGCATCCCCAGCTTCTGCAGCATGGTGAGCATGATATTCGCCATCGGAGTGCCGTCCTTCTCCCGCAGATGCAAATTCCCCTTCACTCCGCCCGCATGTCCCGCCAGAAACACCGGAACGCGCTTGTGATTATGCACGTTCGAATCGCCCATCGGGCTTCCGTACATCACCAGCGAATG
>JBBQUE010000197.1:0-6163 GCA_038212805.1 Bryobacterales bacterium
GCTACTAGCCGACGGGCGTGTTCGTCCAGATGAGGCCACATACCATCAAAGTATTGGACTAGTTGCGCATCAGTATCCATACCTGACGTGATAACACATCAAGGTGTGAGTTGTAAATGTTCTTTATTTACACTGCCTAAGGTAGCAAAGTTTCAATAAATTCGAGGGTTGGAAGCATATGCCAGCCTCAGTACAACTGCCCGAATCGCTGGCCCAACGGCTGGAGAAGCTCGCCGAAGAGGAAGGCACTAGCCTCGATGGGTTGATCCGGCTTCTGCTCTCCGAGCACTCGGCACGTACCAGACAAAAGGCAGCCCTTCGCGAAGAAATACGTTTGCCACTCATCCGAATCGAGGAAACAGGCGTGATCCTGCCGGTTACGGGAGGAGGCCTGGACGAGATGTTCGCGATCGATGATTTCCCTTCCTGACGTTAACGTTCTCTTGGCTCTGGTGGCGGCCGGCCACACCCACCACACCCTTGCCCGCTGCTGCGCCTGCTCACAAATCTGAAAGTATTACCCTTGGGAGCCTTCTCGATTGAGCGGGCTTGGAACGTCATGAGAGAAGTACTTGCCGGCAGGCGGATCTTCTTCGAGTACGAGCCGCCTGACTTCGAAGCGGCGTGGATCAACCTGATGAGGCACAAGACGGCGGAACCCTCCAGTTGGACAGATGCCTATCTTGCCGCTTTCGCCAAGCAGTGCGATTACGAGATGGTCACTTTTGACCGTGGCTTCAACCGGTGGTCTGGATTGACCCTCAAGCTTCTGAACGGCGGGTTGGCTTAGTCACGGGAGTTCAGTTCGCCGCAACCCACCGCGCCTCCGGATGTCCCCAATCCCCAGCTTCTCAAGATTCTCGACCTCCGCCAACTGATCTTCTTCCACAGCGCCAGGTGCCCGGCCGCTTTACTCGTTACTTTCGACCCAGATTCAGCCACTCCAGATTGCCCCATCCAACCCATTGCGCGCAAAAAGAACAAACCATCAGCGCCCGAAAATTATCTTCTCCGCCGAAAGCAGCTTCGTCGCCAGTGCCAGGAACAGGCCCGCCAAGGCCAGCGCCGCTACCGCTGCCAGCGCCATGCCCAGTGCTGAGGGCATCTTCCCGCCCAGAATATCGGAGGCCGTCGCATACTGTCCCAGAATTGGAATGGGGTGCATCCAAGGCTGGTTCATAACCGGATAAAAGGTGGAAAGCACCCCCGGTATGGTAACGGCAAGTACCAGAAACGCCATATAACTCTGCGCTTCCTTGAACGATTTCGCAAAGCACGCGAGATAGATCTGAAGCGCCGGCGCTACCAGGGCAAGGGGCGCAAGGGTCAGAATCATCAGCAAAATCTCGGTCTGCCCCAGGTGATAGCGGACCCCCAGATCTTCCAGCGGCAACCTGGACAGCATGTAGGCGGTGATCAGAAGCGTGGCCATCATGCCCACCATGGAAGCCAGCGCGGCCGCCATCCACTTCCCGGTCACCACCT
This sequence comes from Bryobacterales bacterium, assembly GCA_038212805.1. Taxonomy (GTDB): domain Bacteria; phylum Acidobacteriota; class Terriglobia; order Bryobacterales; family Bryobacteraceae; genus JANXQZ01. The sequence continues at coordinate 1,486 of JBBQUE010000197.1, forward strand.
GCCACCGGGGCACCGGATTCAGCAGCAGCGGCTCCAGTGATCCGCGCTCGCGCTCACCCGCGGTGGAATCCGTGGCAATCTGCATGCCCGCCGAGAACGCCGCCAGAATAAGGAACATCGGGATAATGTTAAAAACAGTGGCGGCGCGTTGCTGCGCGTTCGAAACCTCCACCTCATCCAGCTTCAACGAAGTCGCAACGGATGGACTCACGCCCCGCGCTATCAGCCGCATGGCGCCAATCTCGCTATTGAAGCGATTCAGCAGAGACCGGATCCTCCGTATTTTGGAACGTGCGTTCAGGCGCGTGGAATCCGAGTACAAGTGCACCGGGGCCGGCCGCGAATCGCGGAACTTCTCGGCAAAGTCCTTGTCTACCACCACCACGAATTCCGCCGTGCGGTCCTTCACGGCCGCCTCCGCATCCGCCGGACCCGCGATCACTTCCACGCCCGGCTGCTGCTGCAGCCAGTTCACCAAAATCGGCGCATATTCGCGGCCCACCATGGCCACTTTAATCTCATGCGCGCCCCGCTCCTGGCCCGCGATCTGGTTCAACATGAAGCCGATCAGCAACGGTCCGAACAGCGAACTCATCACCAGCGGATACAGCGCGCGGCGGTCCCGCGAACTGTCCATCAGTTCCTTCCGGGCGATGATTGGAATAGCTGAAAAATTCATGCCGCTTCTCCCTGCAGGCCAACCAGTGCCACAAACGCGTCTTCCAACGTGGATTTACCGGCCAGGGCTATCAGCTCGTCCGCCGTTCCCTCCGCCACCACCTGGCCGCGGGCGATCACCACAATCCGGTCGCACAATGCCGAAACTTCCTGCATCACATGGCTTGAGAACACCACGCACCGGTTCTCCGCCTTCAAATGCCGGATCACTTCCCGCACCGCGCGCGTACTCATAACATCCAGTCCGTTGGTTGGTTCATCCAGAAGAATATTCTGCGGATTGTGTACCAGCGCCCGGGCCAACGCCACTTTGGTTCGCTCCCCATGCGAGAACCCTCCCGCGCGCCGGTCGGCGATGGATTTCAAGTCCAGAATTTCCATCAGTTGCTCCATGCGCTTTTCCAGCTCGGCCGCGGGCACCCCCTGCAGCTGGCCGAAATAGCGGATATGCTCGCGCGACGTCAATCGCGGATACAGGCCGGACATATCGGACAGCACGCCCAGGTGCTTTTGCGCCGCTACGGGATCCCCGGTCACGTCGCGGTTATCGATCCGGATGGTCCCGCTGTCCGGTTTCATCAGCCCATAAACCATGCGCAGGGACGTGGTCTTGCCCGCGCCGTTCGGACCCAGCAACCCCGTCACCACGCCATCCGGGGCCGTAAAGGAAACCCCGTTGACGGCATGTACAGGTCCAAAGGATTTGTGAAGGTCACTCGCCTGAATCATTACTTGGTCCCCGCCATGGGATCCGGTCCCGCGGGCCCCAGAAAGAACGGCCGCCTCTTCACTTTTTGCACGCAGCTTGCATCCAGCTTCAGTGCATTGCCATCGTTCAGGAACTGCACCATCAGCTGCATCACGCACCCGCTGATCCACGCGCCGTGGCCCGTCCCAGGCACCACGATATGCTTCGAATTCTTCCACTGGGAGGCGATCTGTTCGCCCCACACTGGCGGCGTTACCGGATCCAGTTCCCCCGAAAGAATCAGCGCTGGAATGTCTGAAGGCACGTTCTGGTAATACGCTGCGTCCATGGCCTCATGCGGCCAGAACGCGCAGGGTTTGGTTCGCAGCTCCGCCATCTCGGCCCCCATGAAAGTGCCCGCTGCTTCGCGCGCAATGGAGCCCGCCTCAATCCGCGGGGCATCCTCGCTGCAAACCACGGAGAAGTGCATCCCTTCAGCCATACCGGTAGCCGAAGGATCGAAGGCCGCGCCCAAAGCGAAGAAACCCGTGTAGTTCCCTTTCTCCGCCTGATCAATCAACAGCGGGAGCAACGAAGCAGTGGTCGGCGAGTAGAGCGCGGAGAACAATGCCCCGCCCAGCATCAGGCGTTTCACGTCCAAATCCTTCTCCACGCCGGTTCGGGGATGCACATAGCGAATATGCTGGGGATGCGCACCAAGCCGGTCCAACAGGGCCGTCAGGCGGGCCTTCAGATTCGGAAAGCGTTCGTTGCAGCCCTTGTCATTTGCGCAATCCCGCAGCAGCAGATCCAGCGCCCTCTGGCCGTCGCGGGCCATATAGAGCGGCAGCCGCATGTCCGTCGGCGCAACGCCATCAATGATCAACGCCCGTGTATTGGCCGCGTGCCGCCGCGCATAAACCAACGCCGCGCGCGTTCCATAGGACGCTCCGTAGATGTTGATCTTCGAATAACCAAGATACTGCCGCACGTCATCCAAATCGTCCATCGCAATCGGCGTGGTGTACTTGGTCAGGTCGGCCTTAGTCTTAAGGGTCTCCACGCATTCCCGCAGGCGTTTTAGCAGGGCGGCGCCCACGTCTTCGGCTTGGTCTTCGTCCTCGTCTTCAGAATCCTTGCCCGGTGGCTGACACACCAGGGGATTCGATTTTCCCGTGCCTCGCTGGTCCACCAGAACAATATCCCGGTCCGTTTCCACCTGCCGGAAGGGTTCCTGCAAAAGTTTCGCCAGTTCCGCCGCGCCCTGGCCCGGCCCACCTGCCAGGAAGAACAGGGGATCCGGCGCGGATTTCTGCTTCAGCGCTGGCAGCAGCACGATCCGTAGCGGAATCTTGCGGCCACTCTTCGCCACACGGTCTTCGAAAACGTCAAACGTTCCGCAAAACGCGTCGCCCAACCCATCGGACGCTTTGCACGGCTTCAGGTGGTCAAGCGCGGAAACCTTGGGCGCGCCGGAGCACGCGGAGAGCAGCAAAGCACAGGCGAGCGCTAAACCGCTGAGTAGCTGTCGGGGCTGAGGCACTTTCATGTCTGGTTGAAATCACCATGTTAACGCGAGTCGCGCCAGAAGTTCCTGCGCGCCTGATGAAGGTTAAACCACGTCGGCCAGGGCGGGTGCCAGATCCGGAAACTGGAACTTGTAGCCCGCCGTCAGCGCAGCCTGTGGGATCACGCGTTCGCTTTCCAGCAGTACGCTCGACATCTCCCCGTAAAGCAATTTCAAAGCCAGCGTTGGTACGGGGAAAATCGTCGGGCGGTGGATCGCCTCGCCTAAAGCCGCCGTGAAATCCTTGTTGCGCGCGGGGTTCGGTGCGGTCCCGTTCACTGGACCGCGCACGGTCTGATTCGTCAGCCCCATCAGCATCAGCCCCACAATATCGGCGATATGGATCCATGACATCCACTGCTTGCCCGATCCCAGATTCCCGCCAACTCCCAAACGAAACGGCTTAAGCATCTGTTCCAGTGCGCCCCCGCCCTTGCCTAGTACGATGCCAGTACGGATCTTCACTACCCGGATTCCCAGGGCCTCCGCCAGATCGGCCTCTTTCTCCCACTGGACGGTCAGGTCCGGTAGAAACCCACTGCCAGCGCGCGATGTTTCCGTCAGAACCTCTTCGCCGCGCTCCCCATAAATCCCAGTCGCCGACCCCGAGATCAGCACCCGCGGCCGTTTTGACAACGTGGACAGCGCATGCACCAATCGGCGCGTGCCATTGATCCTGCTATCTTCAATGCGCTTCTTTACGTCCGTAGTCCAGCGCTGCGCCACCGGTTCTCCTGCCAGATGAATTACCGCGTCGGCATTGGCCAGGCTGGCTTCAGGGGGCTCCACGCCTAACGAATCCCACTGCGAAAACGCCAGTCCCGCCACCGGGTGCCGTCCCAGAACGTGCAGCGAATGGCCTCCCGCCAACAGCTCTTCTATAAGCTTCTTGCCGATAAACCCGCTGGCACCGGTCAGGGTGATGTTCATGCGCGGAAAGGATCCTTGCCCGTTCTCTCCAGATAGTCCACTTCCTTAATATAGGCTCCGATGTCCGTCTTGCGTTTCATGCCATCGTACGACATCCAGCGGATCTGGCCGAAAATCGCGCGCTCAATGAACGGCCGGTCGTGCAGGCCCAGGCACCACAGCACGCCGGTGTAGGTGTTCGGATCGCGCCCGTCCAGCGCATACCGGTCGTGCAGGTAGATCATCGTATCCACGGCGTCCTGATGCGTGGGCGACCACTCCACAATCTTCTTGCCCCAGTACATGCGGTAATAGCCATGGATCTTTCCGCGAACCAGTAACTCGCGCTGCGTGGCGTTCCACAAGGTATCGTAGGTTTCGCCGCGCTCCAACTGCTCGCGCGTGTAGCTGGGGTCTCGCGGGTCGTTGGCGTGTTTCGCAAGCGTGGCCTTCACCCAATCGGGTAAGGACTCAATGGAATCCAGCCGGTCCGTGAAGCGCGCGAAGTTGAATGCCAGTTCGCGCCGGACAATCAATTCTTCCAGAAATTCGTCCGCGATCAGCTTGTGCTCGGCCGCGTATTCCTTGGCGGCCAGGGCGATCTCTAAATCAGAAATGTGCCCGAAGTGCAGGTAGGGGCTCATGCCCGATGTCGCGTGATTCGAAGGTTCGTTCCGCTCGTTTGCATAACGGCGCAGGCTGGTTTCCAAAAAGCGTCCCAGTTGTTTCTTCGCCGCCGCCGAACCGCCCGTGAACGTAGGCGACGGCGCAACCGTATGATCGATCTCGCACGATGCCACCAAGGCCGGAATCTCTTCGCGCTGGACATCAAGATG
>JBBQUE010000198.1:0-6158 GCA_038212805.1 Bryobacterales bacterium
GATGTTTCGCCCGGATGTTCCGTAGGTGCCAGTGTTATCGGCAGTGGGAGCGAAGGCGGTTGGATCCCACCAGCGATCGATGGTAGCGTTGCTCAGCGATCCATTAACCAGCCGGTTGGGTCTGTTGCCGGTTCCGTTCGACAGCAATCCGCTTTGCTGGGAAACGCTGAACGGCAGGCCGGTTCGCGCCAGCAGGATCGTGTTCAGCTGCCATCCGCCCACCACTAAATTGGCGGCGCGGCTGGACGTGGCCAGGTGCTTCTTGCCCTTCCCGAAGGGTAGTTCATAGTTCGCGGTCGACACAAAATTGTGCTTAATGTCGAAGTCCGCCAGCCCGCGATCATAGTTGAAGTTGTAGGGGTTCAAGGTCGCCCCTTCCGTGTCCGAAACGATATCCATGGTCTTGCCCCAGGTGTAGGAATTGGTGAATACCAGACCGGAGGAGAACCGCTTGGTCAGCTTCGATTGCAGCGCATGATACTTCGACCAGCCGTTGCTCTGCACTTGTGAGAGCGAGCGCAGCAGCGGAGCCACGCCGATGAACGGCCGGTTCACGTCGCTGTTGCTCACCCCCACGGTGGGAGGCGCTACGTTGATGTCCCGCTTCAGAACCAGATGCTGCCCGTTGGAGCCGACGTAAGCTACTTCGAGCAAGTAGTCCTTACCTAACTGTTGCTGCACGTTGATGTTCCACTGCTGCGCGCGGCCGTCGCGGTAATCGATGTCGAAGATGGAGCGTGTGGCGCCAGACGGCGAGCGGTTGGGATCGACGGCCGGGACAGGAGGCAATCCCGCGCTCAGCTTCAGCGTTGGGGCCAGCGTCGTAGTGAACGCCTGCGCCAATAGGAACGGCGGGTTCGACACCTTCGACGAAGACGTGCCCGTGAGCGGATTGTTATAGAACATGCCATAGCCGCCGCGCAGCACGGTGCGGCCGTTGCCACGCAGATCGTACGCGAAACCAACGCGCGGCGCGAAATCCAGTTTGGGAGTATGCTGCAGCGCGCGGCCCACTTTCTGTCCACCGATCACAGCGCCATCGGAGGCGACCACGAACTTGCCGGTGGTGACGTCAAAATTCGCCTGGCGATCGTGCACTTCGACGTACGGTACAAACACGTCGTAGCGCACACCAATATTAACGGTGAGCCGCTGGTTCAAGCGCCAGTCGTCTTGCGCGTAGGCGCCAATTTCAGGACGCCGCTCGCCCACCGTGCCCAGCTGGTAGGTTCGCGTTTCGCTGCTTGGGTAGCCCAGCAGGAATGACGCACCGTCGAATCCGGTTGACGCGTCAAGCGAACAGCCGGTGGGAATACCAGCGCAATTCGAGGTCAGATTGTTGTTGAACGAGAACGTGCCCACGATGTTGTCGACGTTGAAGATATTGCGGCGGCGGCGAGTATAGCTGGCGCCGGCCTTGATGGTATGCCCGCCCTTGATCAAGGTGATGTTGTCAAAGTACTGGAAGGTGTCGAGAGCCGTGATCAGCGGCTGGTTGCCATTAGCTCCGACATTCCGGAATCCACCTTGGGCGAACGTGAGTTGCGACATCGCAGTCGTAGTGTCGGAAATCACGATGCCGGGAATGCCGATCTTGTCCGCCAGCTTGCTGCCGAAATCGATCGACGAGAGGTAGATATTGAACCGGCTGATACCGAACCGGAATTCATTCAGCAAATGGGGGGTGAAGCTGTGGGTGTCGTTGATCGCCACGCTTTGCGCGGTAACCAGGCCAGTGCCCGCGCCGAAAGTGGTGCCGGCATCGCCAGCGACAGGCAGAGTGGCTGGCAGGAAGCGCTGCGTGCGCTGGTTGCTGTAGCGGCCAAACAGGTGGTTCTTGTTTGAGAGGTTCTGATCAATCTTGATGTCGCCCTGATCGTCATCGCGCTTTTGCGACGGGTTGTAGAGGTAGTTATTGATGGTCTGCCCGGTGGTGCCGGATAGTTGTCCTACGGTGTTCGCGGCCGGATAGATCTGGTTGATCACGTTGCGGGAGGCCGAATCCTGGCGGGACGCTGGAATGATTTTCCCGGCGAACGGAATTCCGGGGTTCAACGGATCGTAGATCACGCGGCGAAGCTCAGAGAAATCGCCGCCTCGCATCGCCTGGGAAGGCACGGTTGAAAGATAGGATTGCGCCTGGCGGATGCGCCCGCCTTGATAATCGGCGAAGAAAAATGTCTTGTCCTTGATGATGCGTCCACCGGCGGTGCCGCCGAATTGATTCTGCCGGAACGGCGGTTTTTTGCGGCCGAACTTGTTATTGAAGAAGTCGTTCGCATCGAACTTGTCGTTGCGCAAAAACTCAAAGACGCTGCCATGAAAAGCATTGCCGCCGGACTTGATGGCGATGTTCACCACGCCTCCGCTGGACCGGCCGAACTCAGCCGAATACGTGCTGGTCTGGACTTTGAACTCTTCAAGCGCATCCACACTCGGAAACACGACCACCGAGTTCAGCCAGATCTCGTTGTTATCCACGCCGTCGAGCAGGAAGTTATTGTCGCGTGTCCGTTGGCCGTTGGCGGAAAACGAGGCCGAGGCGCGCCACGCCAGACTGCCGTTGCCGTCGATGTTCGCGCCGGGGATGCCGCGCACAACGCCGGGAATAATGCGCGTCAAATTGACAAAATCGCGGCCGTTCAGCGGCAGGTCCACGATCTGGCGGGCCGTGACTGTGTCGCCGAGTTCGGAGGAGTCGGACTTGACCACGGGCGCCGCGCCTTCTACATTGACAGACTCGTTGACGCCACCGATCTGCAGCGCGATATCCACGCGAAGCTTCTGGTCAACTCCTACCTGCAAACTGCTCAGCGATGTCTTCTTAAAACCGGATGCTTGCACCGTGACGACATAAACACCGGGCGGCAGGGAGGGGAACGTATACTCGCCCGAAGCGTCCGACGTGGCGGACCTGTTCAAGCCGAGATCCGCGCCAATAACCGTGACAGAGGCGTTGGGAACAACGGCCCCGGTCCCATCATGAACTGAGCCAAGAATGGTACCGCTGACAGCTTGTCCGGGCAGTGGAACGGACAGCCCACCGACCAACATCAGCCACGTTGCAATACACAGAAACGCACAAAAGCGAAGCATGTTTCCTCCTCATTCGACCGGCGCGCCGCCAAGACGGGCGCGCGAAAAGACTTGCATAATTCTAACAAGAAGCTGCGCCCAGGAAGCCCGGGGATTGCGGCCGCGGCCCGATAGTCGTACCAGAGACATGGATTCTCTTCGGCCTGAAGCAGCGCACAGACTCAGCAATGGCGCTACCGATGCCAGATGCAGTAAGCGTCCCCAGGGCGTGATAAGCTGGGCAAAGAAAAGGCGAACATGAACCTCTCTCTTGACCTGGAATTCGCTCCGCGGGAATTGGCCGCGCGCGGCGTGGAAGCGTCTATTGCGCGTTTTGAGCAATGGATGGCCATGCCGGATTCTCCGATTCGCGCCATTCGCTCTATCCCCGCGAAGGATGGGGAGTTCGCCGAAATCCCCGCCTCGGTTCAGCCCGCCTTACGCGCCACGCTGGAGCAGAGGGGCATCCCCCAGTTGTACGTTCACCAGGCGGACGCCTACCAAGCTTGCGCGGATGGCAAGAACGTGGTGATTGTTACGCCCACCGCCAGCGGCAAGACGCTCTGCTATAACCTGCCAGTGCTGAATAAAGTGCTGGAAGATCCGGGGGCGCGGGCGCTCTATCTGTTCCCCACCAAGGCGCTGGCGGAGGACCAGCTGGCGGAGTTCCAAGCCACCGTGGATGCCATGCATAGCGATATCCGGGCCTTCACCTATGACGGCGATACGCCCCAGGATGCGCGCCGGGCCATTCGTGAACGAGCTAACGTGATTCTGACGAACCCCGATATGCTGCACTCCGGGGTGCTGCCGCATCACACGAAATGGGCTAAATGTTTTGAAAATCTGAAGTTCGTCGTGATCGACGAGCTGCATTATTACCGGGGCGTTTACGGCAGCCATCTGGCAAATCTGTTGCGGAGGTTGAAGCGCATCTGCGAGTTTTACGGATCGAAGCCGCAGTTCATCTGCTGTTCCGCCACCATTGCGAATCCGCGGGAACTGGCGCAGGCATTGACGGAATCCCCGTTCGATCTGGTGGATCGCAACGGCGCGCCCAGCGGCCAGAAGTACGTAGTATTTTACAATCCGCCGGTGGTGAACCAGGCGCTGGGGATCCGGCGCGGGTATTTGCAGGAAAGCAAGCGCATCGCCACCGATTTCATTGAGCGGAAGCAGCAGACGTTAGTGTTCGCCAATAGCCGCCTGGCCATGGAAATTCTTTTAACCTACCTGCGCGATGCGGTGGAGAGCGGACCCGTGCCGGGCGATCGCGTGCGCGGCTATCGCGGGGGCTATCTGCCGAAGGAGCGGCGGGAGATTGAGCGGCGTCTGCGCAACGGGGATATTCGCGCGGTGGTGGCGACGAACGCGTTGGAACTGGGGATCGATATCGGGTCGTTGGATGCCGTGGTGATGGCGGGGTATCCGGGCACTATTGCGTCCACCTGGCAGCGGGCCGGGCGCGCGGGGCGGCGGCAGACCACGTCGCTGGCGGTGCTGGTGGCCTCCAGCGCGCCCCTCGATCAATACATTGTTGAGCATCCGGAATATTTTTTCGACCGGTCGCCGGAACATGCCTATATCAATCCCGACAATGTTGAGATCCTGCTGAATCATCTGAAGTGCGCGGCCTTCGAACTGCCCGTGCGCGATGGCGAAAAGTTCGGTCCGCACGATACGGCGGAGCTTTGCCAGTTCCTGGCGGATGAGTTAAAGCTGCTGCATCATTCGAAAGATTGCTGGCACTGGACGTCCGATACATACCCGGCCGACGCCGTGAGCTTGCGTGCCGTGACGAGCGATAACTTCGTGGTGATCGATACCACGCACGAGCACAAAGTGATCGCCGAAGTTTCGTTCCCGACCGCGCTGACCACGCTGCATGAGAAGGCCATCTATTTGCACGAAGCGCGCCAGTTCCAAGTGGAGAAGTTCGATTACGCGGGCCGCAAAGCCTACGTGCGCAGCGTGAATTGCGACTATTTCACGGACGCTATCGACTACACGCAGGTAAAGCAACTGGAGACTTTCGATTCCACCGATGTAAACGGCGCTTGGGCCGTGCACGGCGATGTGCGCGTGAACCGGCAGGTGGTGGGGTTCAAGAAGGTGAAGTTTTACACCATGGAAAACGTGGGCGCGGGAAAGCTTTCCATGCCGGAGCAGGAGATGCAGACCACGTCGTTCTGGCTACACTTTCCGGCCGCGTTTCTGGACCGGTTCACCGATCTGCCACCGAGTGAAAAGCAGAATGGAATTGTGGGCTTGGCCAATGTGCTGCGCACCGTGGGCGCGCTGTTGTTAATGTGCGACGCACGCGATTTAGGGCTGGCGATTTCGGAAGATATCGCAAATGGGACCGAGCGGTTTGAGCCGGATTTGTTCTTATACGATGCCTATCCAGGAGGCATCGGGTTAAGCGCTCCACTGTTCAAGCTGACGCCGAAGCTGCTGGCCGGGGCGCTGGAAGTGCTGACGGGTTGCGCCTGCGATTCCGGTTGCCCGGCGTGCAGCGGGCCCATTGGCGAGGTGGGCGAGCGGGGCAAGGAAGCGGCCGCCCGCATTCTACGCGAAATGCTTACTTGCTGAAGCCCGGTTTTAACGTCCCCATCTTTTGCGCAACGGGCAGCAAGGTGGGGTAGAACTGGACGAACGTGTTCTCTACCGCCGTGTTCTTGCCGTGGCATTGATAGCAGCTTGCGCTGGCGGGAAAAGCTTTGCCGCCGGGGAACTCATAGAAAGTCCATATGCCGGTTTTGGCGGATGCGTCCTTCACCTCCACTTCAATCGCGTGGACGTCGCCCTGGGTGTGCCCGCCTTTGTTAATGGATGCGTTGGTTTCCGCGCCGCGGATTTCGAGTACGAACATGGTTTTATCCGGCCATTTTCCAGTCTGTAGAAAGCCGCGGTACCCGTCCGGATTGACGAAGACGTTATCGAACATCAGGTGCGTCTCCGCGCCTTGCGCGGCGGGCCCATACGTCATGCCCAGGCCGGAGCTGAGAAACACCCATTCGCGGTAGTTTTCCGGGAGCTTCAGTTGGCCGCCGGCGGTGTATTCAACCACGGACTGACGGGGG
>JBBQUE010000199.1:0-6153 GCA_038212805.1 Bryobacterales bacterium
GAAGGGCATGAAGCTTGCCTTACCTGGAACCCTGGACCTGCTTGACAAGTGCATCGGTAGCGGCCGAGAAGAATCCGCGCCCGCCCTGAAGCAAGTTATCCCGAGTCATGTAATCGATCGCCACGTCCGGCCGGACGCCCACGTTTTCCACATACTGCGAGGCCGCATATTCATCTGTAACCACCGGATCCTTCCGGGTCATCAGGGCAAGCGTAACCCCGGTTGTCCCTTCAGAAAACGAACCGACCTGCCAACTGGAGTTACTGCCCCCTGCTCCGTTGGTCCGCCAACCCACCAACTGCCCGCGCTTGTTGTCTTGCAGCATGGCCGGCACGGAATCCGCGGTTGAGGCGGAAAACTCGTCGATCAGCATGATCAGCGGCTTGGAGTATGCGATCACCGCGCCGTTCTTATCCGCTGCGGGAGGGCGGTCGAAGCTGGACGTACAGAGAGGCACCGAATCCGTTCGGGCCCGGCCTGTGGTATAGGCTGACGACATGGCGTCGCTCAGCATCTGATACCGGCCAATTACATCCGGCGGGGAGTTGCTGAGCTGCGCGGACAACAGGCGGCTATAGAAAAAATTAACATAATCCCAGGTGGCACGGATTTCATAGCCTAAAGACCGGAACTGAGTGGGAATCAGCCGCGCCACGATTTCTTCGCCGTAACACAAGTTACCTCCCGGGTTTCGCATCTCATCCACGATCAACCCGTCCGTATTGGATTGCATGAAAGCGATTTCCTGTTCGAACTGCGTTAAGGCAAGCGTGGTGCTGGAAGGCAAATAGGAGGGGATACGGATATACCCCAAAGTTAAGCCCTGCGACTGAAACGTGCCCGAATAGAACTCATCGAAAATCGAACCGCCCAGACGCTGCTTGAAATCGGTAGGAAGGGAGAAAACCGGGGTGAGAGACCCGTATCCTAAAACGCCCGTGGAATTGAAATCTCCCGAGGTCTCCAAGTCCGCCGCCGGATCCACCGCTTCGGCCGCCCTTGCCGATGCCTTCGCGTTGGACTGGGGACTTGCCACCGGCCCGATCTGGCTCAACGGAATGCCCGCTTTTGTCCAAGGCAAGCTATAGGTTGACACCAGCCCCGCCGTGTTCTGAACTACCACCGCCGCGTTGTCGCCCACCTGCGGAGCGTACGGATATTGGCTCTGGCGGCGCACAGCGATCATCGCCGCAGCCATCCGCTTTGTGCTCCTGGGATTCGCCTGAATCACGTACTTAGAGAAACCAGCGATCAGATCCGCCACCGGCTTCCCATCCACCGAGACCACCTCATCCCCAATCTGGAAGGGAAACTGCCCCGCGGGAAGCCGGGTCCGGTTGATTCCGTCGATCAGCACTTTGCCATCGTAAACATCCAGGCTGATATTCAAACTTGCCGAGAATGTGGACGGCAACAAATAATGATCGTGCGTATCGTTGAGACTGGCGACGTAATCGATCAGGACATCATAAAAATCCAGATCGTTGGCCGTGGCCGCTACCTTGCCAACCCATGGACTCAGACTCAGTACATCGAATTGAAATACGTTGCGTTTCCATTCGGCGGGTCCGTAACGCTTGGCATAGATGGAGGCCAGCGACTGCATGTCGAATTGCTTTTGATCCGGGGTAAGCTGTCCGGAACAAATCATGGTTGAGACCAGCGAACCAAGGATGAAGCGATACAGCATCACCCAAAGTATAATCCTTCGATTTCCGAGAGACACCATGGCCGCTTGGTAGGCAACTGCCCGGCCGCCGCTTGATCCGCTCATTCTGGAACGCGTGAAGAAGCCTCTGCCCTGGCGTGGTGAGGCAGCTCGCGCCCTGGACGTGGGCTGCGGCGCGGGGTTGTCCACCGGGGCGCCGCGAGCCGTGGCCGGCGAAAACGAAGCCACTATTCGCTCCTGTGGTGCACCCCGTACGCTTAGCGCTTCGCGAAAGTCATCTGCGCCAATAACCACGTGCCGGGATCGATCTTCACCTCGGCTGGCTCCTTCTGGGCCCCGATGAAAAACGTGTGCCGCCGATCATGCATTTCCACCCTTTCGATGCGGGCCGGGGAGCCATCCCCTTGCGAGACGCTAAACTCCATCGGTAACCGGTAGGGCTCGCCCGCCTGGGTCTGCGCCAATTCAATCTCGATCCGCCCGGCCTGGGCGTCGTAGCGCCAGCCGCCTTTGAGCACCGGCGACCCGGCACGCCGCAGCCATTGATCGAAAAACCACGTGAGCTCCACGCCTGCGTGTTTTTCCATCACCTGGCGAAAGTCCGCGGTGGACGCGCTGGCATCGCGATAGCGCGCATAATACTCGCGAATGCCCGCCCAGAATTTCTCCGTCCCCATCATCCCCCGCAGCATGTGCAGGGTCCATCCGCCCTTCTCATAGATGATCCGGTTCAGCACTTTGCGCATGTCGGACAGATTAGCGTGGGTGACGGCCATGCCGGGGTTCTTAGCTTCGAGCGCGAAGATGCCACGCCGGCTACGGTCCAAATCCGCCACGAAGATATCCCGCCCACGATCGTGCTCAGTGAACAGCAGCGTGAAATAGGTGGCGAAGCCCTCGCTCAGCCACACCTCGTCCCAATCTTTTTCGGTCACCGCATCGCCGAACCACTGATGCGCGATCTCATGCGCCACCAGGCCATCCACGGGCTTTCCGTTGATGGATTTCTCCCCATAAAAGATCGCGCTGGCGTGTTCCGTGCCGCCGTTCAGCCCGGCCGCTTCCACGTTGCCGAGCTTCTCATACGCATACGGCCCGATGTGGGTGCCAAAAAACTCCATGGATCGCCGGGCCGCGCTGTCGAACGCAATGATGCCGGCCTCGCGGTCCTGGTGGAAGACCCAGGTCTCCAGCGGAATGCCCAGGACTTTGTCCAGATGCCGGGATGTGAACTGCGCTACCCCAATCGCATTCAGCCAGGAAGCAATGGGTACGGATTGTTTCCAGTGGGTCAGCCGCCGGCCGTCGCCCAAGTCCGTTTCCTCCTGCAGCAGGCCATTCGAAACCACCTGGTAGATAGCGGGCGCGGTGACGATGAATTCGCTGGTGGCTTTGTCATACGGATGATCGATCATGGGCAGCCACTGGCGCGCGTGGTCCGGCCAGTTCTCGCTGAAGAAGGTGCGCTCCCCGTATTTATTCGCTCCGATGCGCAGGCCGGTGGCCGGGATGCCCTGATAGCGCACCGTGAAGCGGCGCAGTTCGCCAGGCTCGGGCGGCTTGGCCAGCGCGATGCTCAAGCGGTCCGCCCGATGGGTGAACGGGAGCGCCCCGGCGGAATCCCGCACTTCGGAAACTGTCATCCCCTTGCCGCTGACTTCCGAGGTCAGATCCAGGAACACCTGGTTCACGCCCGGGCTCACAAATCGCAGGAGGATATCGGCGTCGCCCCGAATCACGTCGCTGGCATCGGTCAACTCCAACCGGAACAGATAGTGCACGGCATCAACGCCCGTCTGCCGCGGGTACGTATCGGCCCAAGCCAACGTGGTTGTCAGGAACAGGAGAGCCGTCCGCGCCGTATTCATGTTGAATAGAATTGCATACTGGAGACCGATCGTCATCGCACAGCGGAATGATTGAAGAGCATTCCTAGCCGGCGGAGATTTCGTTGGCATCAGGGGGCCATCGGGCACATGGCCAATTCGCGGGAGGGCGCAAAAGTGATTCACATCGACTGTTGATTTATATTTAGCCTGTTATCAACTACTTGCAAAATTTCATAGGTTGACCGCCAGCGCACCCGTTCCATGCTGGGGACGTAATGACAACATTCAACCACCTCCCCTGCGCCGAGCGCACCCCATCCGTTACGCCTAAGGCCGAAGTACCCGCGCGTTATCGCGAACTAGCCGGCATCGTAGTGCTCAAGACTGAGAGCCTCTCCGAATTCTATGACATGGTCAAATCGCTGGAAGATTACTTCGGCTGCGCGGACTTCCTGGAATGGCTAGCCATTGAAGAACTGGCGGTGGCGCGCTGGCGGTATCTGCGCTACTGTGGCATGGAACGGGCCTTCTTGCGGCATGCCACGGCCGACAACCCCGAGGCGACTGTCACCCTTGCCTCTTGCGTGGGAGAGAAAACGGCAGACTGTTTTAAACGCTACAAATCCCTGAACGCGCGGATTTTCGCAGGTGCCGTGAAGCTGCTGAAGAGATCCCGCAAGGACTTCCAGGGAAGCGAGCCCCGAAAGCGCTCGCTTCGCCCCAACACCGTCATGAATCCTTTTGGGCACTAACCGGTTGGCCACTAAACGGCCGCGACGAACCCATAGGTTTCGTACCGCCACGCGATCTGGTCGCCCTTCACCGTCAGCATCCCATAACCCTCAGGGTGTCCTAACCGGGCACCCTTCCACCAGTTCCCGCACACCGCGCCGGAAGTAATGAACTGGCACCCGTTATACAGCACCGTTTCCCGGATATGGGTATGGCCCTGCAGCACGGCTTTCAGCTGGTACGGAGCCAGCACGTCCAGCACCTGCCGCGCATTGATCACCAAAGAGGTCTGCGGTTTAGCCCACTGTTCCGGAACAATCTGGAGCACACTGCTCATCAGCGGGATGTGGGTAGTTACCACCAGCGGCGTCCTGGTGCCAATGGAAGCCAGTTCGGTCTTCAGCCAATCCAGTTGCGCATCGTCCACGCGGCCTTCGAATCCGCCCGTGGCCGTGATTCCAATGGAATCCAAAACCACAAAATGCCAGCCCTTGTGCGCGAAGCTGTAATACCGCTTGCCGATTTTATCTTCGAACAGCTTTTTACCATACCCGGGATCGGATTTGGCAATGCCACTGGCTGGATCCGTGCCAAACACATCATGATTGCCAACGGCCGCGTGGACCGGCATCTCAATGGCTTTCACCGCATCCCGGTAAAGGCCGTAAACCAGATTCGCCCGATCATGCCCTTGCGCCGCCGCGTCGAAAACCAGGTCACCGCCGTGGAGCGCAAAATCCGCTTTGGCCCGGTTGATTTTCTGAAACGCCATCCGGCAGCCTTGGTCCGCACGCATCTCGGGCTGGATGTGGGTGTCCGTCAAATGCACAAACGAAAATCCCGTGGACGCCGCGGCCAAGGGCGCAAGGGCTCCGGCGGCAAAAGAGGCTTTGAACAGGTCCCGTCGAGTCATCCCTCTTGTATAGCGCGTTTTCACGCAGAGGCCAGTGTCATGAATCTGTAATTCAGACCGATTATGATAAGAGTGCATCGTCTCGCTTTACGACGTCCCGAGAGGTCACTAAAACAATGTATATCCCAAAAAATTCGCAGGAGTTACGCATGGGCCGTCCGGCCAGTAACCGCTGGATCGCCTGTCTTGTAGTCTTCGCATTCTTAACGGCCCTGCCCCTGTACGGCCAGAGTTCAGCTGGTTTCGGCGGAATTTCCGGTGTCGTCACGGACGCCAGTAATTCCTCCGTTCCTAACGCGAAGGTGGTGGTGGATAATTCGTCGAAGGGTATCCATCGCGAACTGACCACAAACGCAGCGGGCGCTTTTGCCGCCCCGAACCTGGTTCCGGCGGAAGGCTACCGGGTCATCGTTTCACTGCCAGGATTTGCCAACTACGAAGTAAAAAGCATTACCGTCTCGGTGGGGGAAACCGTCACCCTGTCGCCGGTGCTCACCATTTCTTCTTCCTCCACTCAAGTGGAGGTTACCGGCCAGGCGCACGCAATCGATGAAAGCAAGACGGATGTTTCGCAGGTGATTTCCTCGAAGCAAATTCTGGACCTGCCTATCAACGGCCGCCGCGTGGATTCCTTCGTGCTGCTAACCCCGGGCGTCACCAACGATGGTCCGTTCGGGCTGATATCTTTCCGTGGCAACCCCGGCGGCAACACCTTCCTCACGGACGGTAACGACACCACCAACCAGTTTTACGATGAGAACGCCGGGCGCACCCGCACCTACAATATCTCGCAGGATGCCGTCCAGGAATTCCAGGTGGTCTCGTCGAACTTTCTGGCGGAGTACGGCCGCGCGTCGGGCGGGGTTATCAACACGGTTACCCGTAGCGGCAGCAACGAACTACATGGCACCGCTTAATGGTTCTTCCGCAACCGGACCCTGAACGCCACCGACATTACCGCGCGCGGCGTGAATCCTCCTGAGTGGCGACACCAAGCCGGCCTCAGCGTG